>NZ_JABMCU010000068.1:0-20896 GCF_013179605.1 Enterobacter sp. CM29
GATAACGATCATAAAACCAGTGATAAACCGTATACCTATTATGTCGATCCGGACAGCCCGGACGCCTACATTTCCTATTCCGCCAAAGCCAGCGCCATTAAGCGCACGGTAACGACAACCTTTGCTGTGAACCGCTATCAAAATATTGGCTGGCAGCCTGGTCACGTTTTATCTGCTTCAGAGCTTAAAGAAGAGAGTTTTGAACGCAAGCATGAGGTTATTTATGGTGAGGTGTCAGGTTCGCGTGATTTTCAGTTAGTTACCCTTACCTGGAAGAAAACACCGGAAGAACTGCAAGCGGAATGGCAGAAAATTGACCCGGTAGGCTACAGCCAGCACTCCTCTATTGTGATGAGCGAATTTGCGCCATCGCACGCTATGGCGTTTGATTTGGCTATTGGGCAGTGCAAATCATTCGATTATCAGGCGGGGAAATTTTGGGAAGGGTTGTTACATCGTGCGGACTGGCGCGATCCGCAGAACGGTTATGAACCAGCATTAGAATATTATCGAAGCGGAAAATTACCAGAGACACAAACTAAATTTTATATGAACTGGCCTGATAAGGTACTACCGAAAGGCGACTATGGTGTGAAAAATCATTTTAACAATTCTTCAACTATAAAACCGTCCCGAGATCTAACCGCAGGAAATCAGGTAATGACAAATCTGCAATGGGATATGCCTAAACCCAAAAGTGAGAGCCAACTAGTTCAAGGATAGAGCATGAAAACATTATTTATAGGACTGGCGATTACTACCATTGTTCTGGCGACGGGCTGCCAGGCGAAAGAGCCACCGACACAGGTTGTTTACCGGTTCGATGATCACCGTTTTCTCGAATTGAAAGGCTGGGGCTGCGAAGGTGAACTCTGGTATACGGATACTCTTCGGGGTATTCATACCAGGCCCGTCAGCCAATTTTATCGGATTTTCACCAAAAAATTTGTTCATCCTTCTGAACGATATATTGCCATACCCACCTGGGATGACCCAGGAACAATGATTTCAAAAGATTATGGTAAAACATGGTCTCCCCAGTTTTTTTCGGTAGGGCCTAATGAGCCCGATGGTACTAACCAACCATCCTATGAGGATATTATTTCTTTCACCGTCGTCAACGATCAGGGTTTTTTACAGACCAAACACCGGCTGTATATGTCGTCAAAACCGTTTGAAGACCCGCGGATTCTGCCCGGCGGGCCGGGGATTGCCTATACCGTGGATGACGGAATGGGAAACAAAGTCAGCGGGAAGCTGGAACCCGGTTCTTCTGGTCCTGCTTGGGGGCTGGATTACATCACCAAAGAAGGTCTGCACGAAGATATAGCTCAATTTAAGACAAACTATCAGGACCTACCCGACAGCGTACCCGACGTGAAAGGCTATACCGGCTGGGATCATATGCGCTGTGATATGGATGCGGGGCGATAACTGATGAAAGGATTATGTACCGTTCTCGCAGCGACGTCCGTTGTGCTGGCAACCGGATGCCAGGCGAAAGAGCCACCGACGCAGATAGTTTACCGGTTTGATGATCATCGCTACCTTGAGTTAAAAGGCTGGGGCTGTGAAGGCCAGCTCTGGTATACAGATACGAAAAGGGGTATTCATTCACAGCCTTATTTTCAATTTTATCGAGTATTTACCCGTAAGTTTATTCATCCATCAGAACGATATATCTCAATTCCTAACTGGGAGGTGGATGGGTTTCATGTATCGAAAGACTTTGGCGAAACATGGACAGCTGTCGGTTTTTCCCCAGCGGGTAATGAACCAAATGGAGATAACAGAGCACCCGCAGAAGATGCAGTGTCTTTCACCGTCGTCAACGATCAGGGCTTTTTACTGACCAAACACCGGCTGTATATGTCATCTAAGCCATTTGAAGACCCGCGCATTCTGCCAGGTGGGCCGGGGATTGCCTATACCGTGGATGACGGAATGGGAAATAAAGTCAGCGGGAAGCTGGAACCCCGTTCCCCTGGCTGGGCCTGGGGAATGGTCTACATGACTAAACAGGGGCTTGAGGGCAGCACGCAGCAACTTAAGGCAAACTGGCAAGATTTACCCGACAGCGTACCCGACGTGAAGGGCTATACCGGCTGGGATCATATGCGCTGTGATATGGATGCGGGGCGATAACTGATGAAAGGATTATGTACCGTTCTCGCAGCTACGTCCGTTGTGCTGGCAACCGGATGCCAGGCGAAAGAACCGCCGACACAGGTTGTTTACCGGTTCGATGATCATCGTTATCTCGAACTGAAAGGCTGGGATTGCGAAGGTGAACTCTGGTTTAGCGATACTAAGAAAGGTATCCATTCACAAATTGCCAGTCAGTTTTATCGAATCTTCACCAAAAAATTCGTGCATCCTTCAGAGCACTATCTTGCTATTCCGTGGTGGGGAAATGTTACTGGTGGTTTTTCAGTATCAAAAGACTATGGGAAAACGTGGGAAAGAGGTGGTGCATCTATGTCACCAGGGAGCAATGAACCTGATGGAAGTAACGCTCCTTATTATGATGATGTCATATCTTTCACCGTCGTCAACGATCAGGGTTTTCTACTAACCAAACACCGGCTGTATATGTCGTCAAAACCGTTTGAAGACCCGCGGATTCTGCCCGGCGGGCCGGGGATTGCCTATACCGTGGATGACGGAATGGGAAATAAAGTAAGCGGGAAGCTGGACCCCCGTTCCCCTGGCTGGGCGTGGGGAATGGTCTACATGACTAAGCAGGGGCTCGAGGGCAGCACGCAGCAACTTAAGGCTAACTGGCAAGATTTACCCGACAGCGTACCCGACGTGAAAGGCTATACCGGCTGGGAGCACATGCAATGCAACATGGATGCGGGAAAATAGGGAGATAAAGCGATGAAAGGCGTCATTAGGTTAAACGATCCGCTGATAAGCGGAGGAAAAGTCACTAAGGCCTCTGGGGCAGACTTTATGGGTCAGCCCGTGGCATTAAAAGATGATCTTGCGCAGTGTCCGCTCCATAAAGGGACGTTCGCAATCACTGAATGTCACCCAACCTGGACCATGCATGGCCGTGGGGTTGTGGTAGATGGCTGTCGCGCGGCGTGTGGATGTGAAATCAAAAGTACCTTACCTGTGGCGGGAGCTTCGTAATGCGCGCATGGTGGTTATACAAAAAACAGCCAGACCCGGATTCCACTGTGCCAGTCGTCATGATTGTTTTCCTCTATGTGATAGCCGTCGCAATGGGCCTCGCGATCCGGGCTCTCACCTGGCCTGAACAGGAACACATTACGGCTCTCTTTTTTGTGCCTTCAGTTATTCTGCCCATCTGTGTTGTGTCGTTGTTAGTTTTTACAAGTTTCATATTTCATGACGCCAACATTCATTATGCTGAAACCCGAAAATTCATAGCAAAAGAGCAGGAGATTAATTTAAAGGCGTATGCGCGAAAAAATATCGCTATCGCAGCATGGTCTGCAATCACCCCCCTGGAGCAACCCGCGCTGAATATGTTGAAACTGGAAGGCGAATTTCCGCTGGCACCGAAAACGCCGGTTAATATTCAGCTGGAAGATCGCTTCGACCAGACCAGGAATGAACAGATGTTTTACCGCTTACTGGATCCGATGGCAGAAAAATTGAAGGACTATAACTACCGTATTTTTGAAACCGTTGTCTGGGTTCACGGAGGGAGTGGATCCTGCATTGATGAACTGAGGCGCACTCTGGAGCGGTTGGGTATTGAAACGGCCAGCACGTGTAAAATTGAGTACAGCACAGAATGCCCTGACTACGCGATCGTTAGCCAATGGATGAACTTATCTGATTACAGAGTTGAAAACCGGCTGATTGTTATCGTTCATTTACATGAAGAACGCGGCGAATCAAAGAGCATGGAAAATGCATGTGCATTCCTGCTGACCAGTCATTATGTCCGGGAGGAGGGCGAAAAACCGGTATATTTATATCAGCCTATGTCTGATGTGACCGATGTAGAGGACAAAATGGCGGTCTTCCTTGAGACGGGTTCGGTACTTACGCCGAAAAATCTCTGGTATACCGGGCTGTCCCGTATCGAAAAATATCCATTAATGCAGGCACTGGACAAAAAAGCGCTCACGGTGGAACGGCTGGATATCGATGCCTCTCTGGGCGCAAAAAGTGCCGGGTATCGGTGGCTGGCTCTGGCATTTGCGGCGGATGCGGTCAAATATGCCCAGGGGGAGCAACTGGTAGCATATTCAGACAAAAACAAATTTTGTATTACTGCACTTTCCTCCATGAAGACAGCTATCCCAAATAAACTTACCTGGTGTAACTGGAGTAATCCCCTTTATCCTGCGGGGATGGCGGCTTTATTCTGCGTGTTATCCCTCATTGCCTATCGTATCAGTTTCCTGGCGCAAAACGATCCGCCAGCAATCTGGGAACTGATTGCGAGCATAATCATTCCCTTCGTTATTTTTATAGGCCTCGGTAGTTTTGTTTTCATCTCGAAAACGAATGAAGCCTACGAGGACATGGAATACGAATGGAAGCGATAGAAACGAAACAACGTTAATCATGCTATGTGGCTGGTCGCTTACTTGACCAGCCTCTAGTTATTTACCCTGTCACTTTTACCGCAGTGGCCGCTTTTTTCGCTCTCGCGACGGCTTCGTCCACGTTTTCCCCGGTTGCTAATGCCACGCCCAGACGACGGCTTCCGTCGATCTCCGGTTTGCCGAACAGTCTGACCTGTAAGCCTGCACCAACCGCACCTTCGACGTTATCAAAGGTGACATTCTGGCTGGTCAGCTGCGGCAGGATCACCGCCGAGGCTGCCGGGCCGTACTGACGGATGCCGCCAACCGGCAGGCCGAGGAAAGCACGTACGTGCAGCGCGAACTCAGAGAGATCCTGCGAAATCAGTGTGACCATCCCGGTATCGTGCGGGCGAGGGGAGACTTCGCTGAAGATCACCTCGTCGCCGCAAACAAACAATTCCACGCCGAACAGGCCGTAGCCGCCCAGCGCCAGCACCGTTTTGCGGGCGATCTCCTGCGCGCGTGCCAGCGCCAGCGCGCTCATCTGCTGCGGCTGCCAGGATTCGCGATAATCGCCGTCTTCCTGGCGATGACCAATCGGGTCGCAGAAATAAACGCCATCCACGGCGCTGACGGTGAGCAGGGTAATTTCAAAATCAAATTTCACCACGCCTTCTACGATGACGCGCCCGGCACCGGCACGGCCGCCCTGCTGGGCATAGTCCCAGGCTTTGTCCAGCGTGCTGCTGTCGCGGATAAAGCTCTGCCCTTTGCCAGAGGAGCTCATTACCGGCTTAATGATGCACGGGTAGCCAATCTCCTCTACGGCCTGGAGAAACGCAGCTTTATCCCCGGCAAAACGGTAGCTGGAGGTCGGGAGCTGTAATTCTTCTGCCGCCAGGCGACGAATGCCTTCCCGGTTCATGGTCAGTTTTGCCGCTGTGGCACAGGGCACCACGCGCTGGCCTTCCTGTTCAAGGGCAACCAACATCTCAGTGGCAATGGCCTCAATTTCAGGTACCACGAAATCCGGTTTTTCGTCGGCAATTAACGCCCGCAGGGCATTACCGTCAAGCATATCGATGACGTGCGAGCGATGCGCGACGTGCATGGCGGGTGCATTCGCATAACGGTCCACCGCAATCACTTCCACACCCAAACGCTGGCATTCAATGGCCACTTCTTTACCCAGTTCACCCGATCCCAACAGCATGACGCGCGTCGCGGCAGGACGCAGCGCAGTTCCTAAACGAGTCATAAAAATCCCCCTGAAAAAGATGCGGGCAGTATAAACGAAAACGTTTGCGTCTGTCTTGTATAGGGATAACCCGGACAGGGGAGAAATTTGCGCTTCTTTAGCACTGACAGACATTTCCTGACACCCGCTCGCTTAGGCTGTGAAGGTTACGCACTGTTACGTGAGGAAAAATATGTCAGGCTGGATGAATCAACTGCAATCCCTGTTGGGACAAAAAGGCTCGTCGTCCGGCGAGCAGGGTCTGAGCAAGCTGCTTGTGCCGGGTGCGCTCGGCGGGCTGGCCGGTTTGCTGGTTGCCAATAAATCATCGCGGAAACTGCTTACCAAATACGGTACCGGCGCGCTGCTGGCGGGCGGAGGGGCTATTGCAGGCTCCGTCTTATGGAACAAATACAAAGACAAGGTGCGCAACGCGCATCAGGATGAACCGCAGTACGGGAAGCAGGTATCGCCGTTAGATTTACGCACCGAGCGTCTGATCCTCGCCCTGGTCTTTGCAGCCAAGAGCGACGGGCATATTGATGCCAGTGAACGTGCCGCAATTGAACAGCAGATGCGGGAAGCGGGCGTTGAGGAGCAGGGCAGGGCGCTGGTGGCGCAGGCCATCGAACAGCCGCTCGATCCGCAGCGTCTGGCGCAAAGCGTGAAAAACGAAGAAGAGGCACTGGAACTCTATTTTCTGAGCTGTGCTGCCATCGATATCGATCACTTTATGGAGCGCAGCTACCTGAACGCCCTGGGTGATGCGCTGAAGATCCCACAGGACGTTCGTGAGGGAATTGAGCAGGATATTCAGCAGCAGAAGCAGACCCTCGCGGGCTAGAAGGCCATGTTTCGCTTGCATCATACGCGTGTTTTGCCAACCTTATAGGATGTAAAACGAAAAAGTAAGAATGCCATGCCTCCAAAAGCCCGACGTACTCCTTATGCGATCACCACGCATGGCGATACGCGTATCGATAACTACTACTGGCTGCGGGACGATTCTCGTTCCCGGCCAGAGGTGCTCGACTATCTGCACGAGGAAAACGACTATGGCCGCCAGGTCATGGCCAGCCAGCAGGCGCTTCAGGATCAGCTCCTGAACGAAATGGTGCAGCGTATCCCCCAGCGTGATGTCTCTGCCCCGTGGTGCAAAAACAGTTATCGCTATCGCCATATTTATGAGCCGGGAAACGAATATCCCATCTACCAGCGCCAGTCTGTGCTGAGCGCCGAGTGGGACGAATGGGAGATCCTGCTGGATGCTAACAAACGTGCTGCCCATAGTGAGTTTTATACGCTGGGCGGCATGTCCATTTCCCCCGATAACGCCATTATGGCGCTGGCTGAGGATTACCTCTCCCGCCGCCAGTACGGTTTGCGTTTCCGCAATCTTGAAACGGGAAACTGGTATCCCGAAATGCTGGATAATGTCTCCCCCGATTTCGTCTGGGGTAACGATTCAGAAACGGTCTACTACGTTAAAAAGCATGCCTCAACGCTGCTGCCTTATCAGGTCTGGCGTCATACGGTGGGGACTGATTCCGCCGACGATGAGCTTGTGTATGAAGAAAAAGACGAGACGTTCTACGTCAGCCTGCATAAAACCTCGTCTCGCCACTACGTGATTATCTTCCTTGCCAGCGCCACCACCTCTGAGGTGCTGCTGCTGGATGCCGAACTGCCGGATGCCCAGCCGTTATGCTTCCTGCCGCGCCGTAAAGATCATGAGTACAGTCTGGATCACTTCCAGCACAGCTTTTACCTGCGTTCGAACCGCGAGGGCAAAAACTTTGGCCTTTATAAAACCAAAGTGCGCGATGAACGGAAGTGGGAAGTGTTAATTCCTGCGCGCGATCAGGTGATGCTGGAGGGGTTCACCCTGTTTACCGACTGGCTGGTGGTGGAAGAGCGTCAGCGCGGACTGACCAGTATTCGCCAAATCAACCGCAAAACCCGCGAAGTGGTGGGCATTGCGTTCGATGACCCGGCTTACGTGACGTGGATCGGCTTTAATCCGGAACCGGAATCGTCCCGCCTGCGGTACGGCTATTCGTCAATGACTACCCCGGACACGTTGTTTGAGCTGGATATGGACACCGGGCAGCGTCAGGTGATTAAACAGGCTGAGGTCCGGGGATTTGAGTCGGAAAATTATCGCAGTGAACACCTGTGGGTGACCGCGCGCGACGGCGTTGAAGTCCCCGTGTCTCTCGTCTACCACAAGGATCACTTCAACAAAGGTAAAAACCCCATCCTCGTCTACGGTTACGGCTCCTACGGATCCAGCATGGACGCCGATTTCAGCAGCAGCAGGCTGAGCCTGCTCGACCGCGGTTTTGTTTATGCGATTGCCCATATTCGCGGCGGCGGCGAGCTGGGTCAGCACTGGTATGAAGACGGAAAATTTCTCAAAAAGAAAAATACCTTCAATGACTACCTTGATGTCTGCGATGCGCTGATCGCGCAGGGTTATGGCGATCCGCAACTCTGCTTTGGCATGGGGGGCAGCGCCGGAGGCATGTTAATGGGAGCCGTGGTAAACCAGCGGCCTGAACTGTTTAAAGGCGTTATCGCTCAGGTGCCGTTTGTGGACGTGGTGACGACCATGCTGGACGAAACCATTCCGCTGACCACCGGGGAGTTTGAGGAGTGGGGGAACCCGCAGGATGAAACCTATTACCGCTACATGAAAGAGTACAGCCCGTACGATAACGTCGAGGCGAAAGCCTATCCGCATATGCTGGTGACCACCGGCCTGCACGATTCCCAGGTGCAGTACTGGGAGCCCGCGAAATGGGTGGCGAAGCTGCGTGAGCTAAAAACTGACGATAATCTGCTGCTGCTGTGTACCGATATGGACTCGGGGCACGGAGGGAAATCAGGGCGATTTAAATCCTATGAAGGGGTGGCGCTGGAGTACGCCTTTTTGATTGGCCTGGCGCAGGATACGCTGCCAGGCCGCGCGGGAACTCAGGCTTCGCCTAAATAATGCTTCAGCGTCAGGCGCAGTTCCGGGCTCATTCTGTCGAGGTTGTTGTACAGCCAGCGCAGATAGCCCGGATCGTTGTCCGCCACTTCCGATACCGGTTTTCCACGATATTTACCGAACGTGAAGGTGGTCAGTAGGGCGGGGCGGCCGGTAATGGTCGCCATATCGTCCGGCGTCCAGCCGGAAGTATTCATGATATCAATCAGAAGCGCTGCGGTGATGTAGCAGTCATAGAGGGCGCGGTGATGATGCAGCCCTTCCGGCGTCCGCACGCTTAGTTTGCGCGACTTATACAGCGCCATATTGCTGTATTTGATCCCCGGCCACAGACGGCGCGCCAGCTTCATGGTGCAAATCCATTCACCGGGCATCTCCGGCAGCACGCGGCGGTCAAAGCTGGCGTTATGGGCGACATACCACTGGCTACCGTGGTAAAGAGGGATGATCTCTTCAATCCACGGCTTATCCGCCACCATCGATTCCGTAATGCGATGAATTGCCATCGCCTGCGCACTGATGGGACGGTCCGGGCGCACCAGGTGGCTCATTGGATTGACTATCTTTCCGTCAACCACGTCGACAGAGGCGACTTCCACAATTCCACCCTGCAAATCGCAGGTTTCGGTATCGATGACGCGCAGCATTGATCGCTCCTGATCCTAAAATGCCTAGCCTAATGGAATGATATCCCCTTGCCAACCCTGTCGGCCCAAAGAACCGGTTAACAGCAACTCTCCCTTATCGGCACGCACGATCAGCTGACCTTTTTCATCCCATAACGCGCTACCGCTGCGCGCGTTCGCCATTAATACCGCGATGGCGTACTTATGCGCGAAGCGTTGTAACGAACTGATGGATTGCCGCCAGCGTTGCTCACCCACCGCCAGGCTGCTGGTGAACAGCGTTGCCTCTGGGTCCAGTTCCGGGGCGTCAGCCTGATTATCAACGATGGTTAACCGTTTATTGCCAGGAATAACACCCGCACCGTTACCCTGCGGATAACGCCGGATGGTCGACAGGTTAGGGGTGAATAGCGCGAGTCCTTTCTGTTGCTGGAGAGTAATACCGGCAATCACCGTGATGAAACGTGACTGCGCCGCGTGAAGGAGGGGGGCAAGCTGCAAATCGTCAGGGGGTGGGGGTAAGGTTGTTCCGCCAGGGCCGGTAAGCGAAAGCTCCGGAAAGACGACTAAATCGCACCCATGCGAGGCAGCCTCGTCAATAAAGTGCAGGTGATGTTTTACGTGCTCATCAACACAGTTGTGCCGCGGAGCATACTGAGCCGCGGCAATAGTCCATCGTGACATCGTGACTTCCTTATACACTAAGTCGCTGGGATTTTAAGATTACACCTAAATTTATCAGGGTTTTCTTATCCTGCCACATAACGCGTAAGGAAGTGTAACGGGACGTTAAGCTTATTTAACTTTAGGTTCGTACGGCAGGCGCGAGAGATTAACGGAGGCGAGGCGATGCGCAATAAGACGTTCGCGAAACCAGTCGCGCAGATGCGCGGGTTGTTCACGCTCTACCACTTCAGCCACGACGGGCATGTTGTAACGCTCTTTAAATGCGACCCCCGCGGCGGCGAGATCGACATTCACTTTGTCCATCTCGTCCTGAGGAAGGGCGGCCAGGTTAACGTTCATTTCCTTCTCCTTTTTCTGCGGCGGCAACGTTACCGCGATTGTTCAACGATGACAAGGGAGCAAAGGATGTTCCTCGACTCGTTAATTATACAGAGTTATTCTTTAGCATTCAGGCATAACGAAAAGGAATGATTGTGATGCACTTTACCCCTTCCCGCGTCGCGTGTGCGCTGGTGTTTCTGCTCTCTTCGGCAATCGCGCCATCAGCTCTGGCCCATGCGCACCTTAAGCAACAATCCCCGCAGGAAAATACCGTCGCGACGGCACCCGACGTCATTACCCTGAATTTCTCGGAAGGCATTGAACCTGCCTTCAGCGGCGTCGTGGTGACGGACGCGCAGCAGCACAAAATCCAGACCGGCGCGGTGAAGCGTGACGAGAAGGATAACGCAAAGCTGATTGTTCCTCTTGAGAAACCGTTGACGACCGGCACCTATACGGTGGACTGGCATGTGGTCTCCGTGGACGGCCACAAAACCAAGGGCAGCTATCACTTTAGCGTGAAATAGTATGCTGGCCCTGAGCTACGTAGCGTTTCGCTTTATCCATTTTGTTGCGCTGATACTACTGTTCGGCAACGCGTTATACAGTGTCTGGTTTGCACCGTCTTCGTTGCAGCGCCTCATGACGCAGCGTTTCCAGCGCCAGCAGAATATCGCGGCCTTAATCAGCCTGATGGCTGCTCTGCTGATGTTCGGCCTGCAAAGTGGGTTAATGGGCAACGGCTGGGGTGATGTCATTCGCCCGGCGGTCTGGCGCAGCGTGCTGGGCACGCAGTTTGGTGGCGTCTGGCTGTGGCAAATGGTGCTGGCCGCTGTGACCGCGGGTGCTGCATGGCTTACCCCGCAAAAGGGCTCACGGCTGTTACTGCTCGCGATGGGGCAACTGGTGCTGCTGGCGGGCGTGGGACATGCCGCGATGAACGGTGGCGCGCCGGGTGCGTTGCATCGTCTGAACCATGCGCTTCACCTGCTCTGCGCCGCCACCTGGGTGGGCGGTTTACTGCCGCTGCTGTTCTGTATGCGGCTGGCGAAAGGCCGCTGGCAGCCAGCCGCTATCTTTACCATGATGCGCTTCTCCCGTGTGGGGCATTACGCCGTGGCGGGCGTGCTGCTGACCGGGATAATCAATACGCTCTTTATTGTGGGCATAGACGTGCCGTGGGAAGCGCCTTATGTACGGCTGTTGTTGTTCAAATGTGCGCTGGTCATCATGATGGTGGCAATTGCGCTGGCGAATCGGTATTTTCTTGTGCCACGCTTTCGCCCTGATGCCGGGCGGGAACAACAGATTTTTATCAGGATGACACAGGCAGAAGTGGTGCTGGGCGCGCTGGTACTGGCGGCCGTCAGCCTGTTCGCGACCTGGGAACCCTTCTGACAAGGTTTAATAACTTATGAAAAAGACACTGCTTTCTCTTTTACTTCTCACCTGTGCCAGCAGTGCGCTGGCCGCGCCGCAGGTCATCACCGTCAGCCGGTTTGAAGTGGGTAAGGACAACTGGGCATTTAATCGTGAAGAGGTCATGCTCACCTGCCGTCCCGGTAACGCGCTGTATGTCATCAATCCCAGTACGCTCGTGCAGTATCCGTTAAATGACGTAGCGGAGCAGCAGGTTGCCAGCGGGAAAAGTAACGGACAGCCTGTCAGCGTGATCCAGGTGGATGACCCGGCAAACCCCGGGCAGAAGAAGAGTCTGGCACCGTTTATTGAGCGCGCTAAAAAGCTCTGCTAGCCGTCAGGTTTCCAGTAAAAAAAACCGCAGGTGCTTGTAAAAGCTCTGCGGTTTTTCACATTTAGTGATGTTCTGACGCTTTTTTTCAGACCACTTTTACTGTGGACTGGAAAACCTGACGTCGTCATCTATTCTTAAAGGGCAAGGCGATTGAGCCTGCATTAATGCCAACTTTTAGCGCACGGCTCTCTCCCAAGAGCCATTTCCCTGGACCGAATACAGGAATCGTATTCGGTCTCTTTTTATCTGCATGAAAATAAACGATAAAATCCGGTTTTCGTCTCAGCAGAAGGTTCACTTCCTGTGCGCCTGCTTCAAACATACCACAACCCGGCAGGCGTAAGTCCAGTCCTTTTTGGCTGTTTTGTTAAATTTTTGTTTGTATTTTGCCTGAGACGACTGCGGGATCAATGCGCGCATGTACGGAAGCCGCAATATCATCAAGTAACGCAAAGCGGCGACGGTATTCGGCGCGTTTTTTGCTGGCAATCTCCTCCAGTGCTTTACGCTCCATCTGGAGCGGCAACTGCCAGCAGAAGGGGGAGAGTTTCTTTCCGTTCAGGCCTTCCCAGAACTCGTCGTAGCTGGCGTGAAAATGACGCCCTTTGCTCAGACGGTAGCGCAGCGCGCGGAAAACATGGCCTTCATCGCTGACGGCAAAAATCGCGCTGATGTTCGAGCGTGAGGCAAGCTGGAAGATCACCTCCATCAGCACGCGTTTCGGGAAAAGCCCATGGCAGGCACGGGTAGCCTGCTTAATCACCTCCCGTGAAACATGACGACGGGGACCCTGGAGGCCGCCGATCACCAGCACCATACGGCCGTTACTGCGTGCGACACAGAACGTCAGGCTGGCAAGCAGCGTGTTGTCATTGTCATGCAGCCAAAGCGTGCTTTCGCCTTCACGTTCAGCCTTACCTGCGGACGAGGCGTGGACGGTATAGATTTCGCCGTTTTTTGCCTCGAACCGGACAACCGGCACCTCTTGCGGATTGGTCAGCGCGTGGGTGAGGGCGGTATTTTTCAGACTATCAATCCACTGATAGTGGCTGACGATAGCATCGGCCCGGTCGTTTGAGTTCAGGCCACGCATCAGATACTGGCGGTGAGTTTTGCTCGGCAAGGTAATTTGAGAGGTGATCAGCCTGTCGAAATCATCGCGCCCGGATAGCGCCTCCAGCATGCGATGGGTGGAGGACCAGAATAAAAGCGAGCGCAGAAGGAACTTTAACCGGTAATCACGTTTGTGCCAGATTGGGCCGGGAACGCGTTTCCCTCTCAACAGTTCAGAAATAATATTTGTGCGATGCGGATAAAAAACATCGTTTTGCAGGTGTATGTTTGACACGTGAAAATCCCTCTTTTTATTCCGCACTATTTTAAAGGCCAGGGAATAAGGGATTAATAGCGCAGCGATCTTTATTTCCGGCTGGTTTATGGTTTGTTTGGATTCGCGATATCGATCGTCGGCTCATGACATTTTCTGTGGCAGCTATACTTCTTACAGGAGGCGTTATGTATCAGAAAATAGAGGGAGAACACTGGCGTCATGTCTGGGTTGTCAGCGATATTCATGGTTGCTATCAGTGGCTTATGGATGAGCTGAAACGACGGCATTTTAATCCTGCTTCGGATCTGCTTATCTCGGTGGGGGATATTATCGACCGCGGTCCCGACAGCGTGAAATGTTTACAGCTGATGCAGGAAAAGTGGTTTTATGCGGTACGCGGTAATCACGAGCAAATGGCGTTAGATGCGCTTGAAAATAATGATTTTAGTCTCTGGAAGATAAATGGCGGTAACTGGTTTACCGGGCTTACGGTCGCTCAACAAAAGCAGGCGAAGGATTTACTCGACGCGTGTCGGGACTTACCGCACATTATTGAAATAACCTGCAAAAACGGGCTGAACGTGATTGCTCATGCGGATTATCCCGCCGCCGAATATGCCTGGCATAAGCCGGTAGATGCCCAGCGGGTGCTGTGGGATCGCGACCGGTTAATGGGCTTTATGGTGGGTAAAGGGCAGGGCATTAGCGGTGCGGATCACTTCTGGTTCGGACATACGCCTGTGGACAAGCGCTACGATTTCAACAATCTGCACTACATTGATACGGGAGCGGTGTTCGGGGGCGTTCTGACGCTGGCGCAGCTTCAGTAATAAATAACCCGCCTTCGGGCGGGTTCTCTTTGGGTTATGCAAGACGCAAGACCCAGGCATCGGTTTTACTGTCGTAATGTTCACGGTACAGAACGGAATGTTCCCCATCAAGGATCGCCGGGACGCTGGTATCTGCATCCCAGGCGTCCAGTTGCATGCACAAATCCGGATCGGATTTGCAGGGAATACTTAACGTTCGTTCACCTTGTGCTTCGCCGCGCAATTCAGCGTCGTCGATTTCAAAAGCGCCAATGCGTACGCTGGTTTTCGTCATAATGCTCTCCGGTTTGTTGCCCAAAATCTGGTATGACCAGTGCAGTCATCCATTTTTGATCCTAGACAAGGAGAGCGAAATCGCCAGTAAAAAAATGCGTTTTTTCAGTCAGTGCGGCTGTTACCGGTAAACAGGCGACCATCGCGTACCAGTTCACGCGGATAGCTGTTTTTCAGCCGCGAGCCGACTTTTTTCGCCAGCCCGAGCGGATAGCCCTGATACGTCACAATGACTTCATCCTGTGACGGGCCGTCTTCCGGGTAAACGTCACGACCGCGATACCACTCTTCCGCTTCATGATGCGTCAGGGCGAAGGAGTTCTCATTGCCGGCCAGCGCAATGACCGCTTCGTGCTGCCAGCGATAGCCTTTGTTGTGGATCTCCGCCAGGCGAATACCGAGGCGGGAGAAACGCACCTTACCAATCAGCGGTTCGATGTTGACCGGGAACAGCCACAGCTCTTTGTCACGCATCCAGAGGCGCAGGCTCTCATCCCAGTGCAGTCCCACTTTGTTGGCAGCCGCTTGCGCCTGTGCCGCCTCACGGCCTTTGACCGGCGCGAACGGGAAGTTGCCGACCTTAAACTTAGGGACAGGCAGCGGATCGACGGCGCGGGTTTTACGCAGTCGTGCGACAAAGAACCCCTCGCAATCGTAAATCTGCGGGAAGACGTGCAGGAAGCCTTCAGGGGTGGCCGCGTGACTGGCCGAATCGAAGAGGGTGTCCAGCGGCAGAAACTCGACGGCATCCGCATAGCGTTGCCTGAGCCACAGGCAGACGTCCTCGTTTTCATCGCGATTCAGCGTGCAGGTGGAGTAAACCAGCGTTCCACCGGGGCGCAGGGCATGAAACGCACTGTCGATCAGTTCACGCTGCGTGGCGGCGATCTCCAGGTTGCTTTCAACGGACCAGTTTTTTAACGCATCAGGATCTTTACGCACTACGCCTTCCCCGGAGCAGGGAGCGTCGAGCAGGATGGCATCAAAAGCTTCCGGCAAGGCAGCGCCAAACACGCGACCGTCGAAGTGTGTTAACGCGACGTTGTGGATCCCGCAGCGGCTGATATTGGCGTGCAGGACTTTGACGCGGCTGGCGGAAAATTCGTTGGCGAGGATCGCGCCGCGGTTGTTCATCCGGGCGGCAATTTGCGTGGTTTTAGAGCCCGGCGCCGCCGCGACATCCATCACCCGCTCAGGCTGGTTTCCGTCGGCAAACAGCGCGGCAACCGGCAGCATGGAGCTGGCTTCCTGAATATAAAACAGCCCGCTCAGGTGCTCGGCGGTGCTGCCGAGCGGCAGGCTCTCCTCGTCATCCCGCTCGATCCAGAACCCTTCCTCACACCACGGCACCGGCGTCAGCTGCCAGCCGTAGGAGGAGACGAGATCCAGAAACGCTCCGACGCTGATTTTCAGCGTATTGACGCGAATACTTCGACGCAAAGGGCGCTGGCAGGCGGCGACGAAATCGTCGAAAGAGAGATGAGCAGGAAGCGCCTCGCGCATCTGTGCGAGGAATTGTTCAGGAAGAAATACGGAGTTTTGAGCCACGGGCACACCACAGGGAAACATTCAGGCGCGCAGTGTAACATAAAGGCTCCGGCGCGTTGACACCGGAGCCTGCGAGATTAACGCGGCAGCGCCGTTCCCCATTCGCGCCACTCTTTCGGTTCACTTTCCAGCAGCAGGAAGTGTTTTCCTGCCTGCGCCTTAGGCGCCAGAGGCGTGCCAGGCGGCGTCGCGAAGGCAATGCCGCCGCGAATGAACTGGTTAAAGGTCCCCGTTTTGACCACGCCACCGGTCAGGCCGAAGTCCAGCGAGTAGCCTGAAGCGAGCCAGAACACTGAGTTGTTGCGAACCAGATGCTGATAACGCTGGCTGATGCGCAGGCCAACCATCACGCGATCGGACAGATTACCCAGCGTCAGGCTTGTTACTGTCCCCACTTCAATACCGCGGAACAGGACCGGCGTACCGATGCCCAGCGAACCGGCTTCCGGTACTTCAACCACAATGCTCAGACCGTCCAGATAACGGGAATCGGTGATGGTCGCCTCCTGCAACTCAAACTCACGACGCGCGTTGCCCCGACCCGGTTCAACGTTAATGTACGGCTGAAGTATGGTGTCGAGATGCTCAACCCCTGCGGCAGAAATTTGCGGCGTAACCACCGAGAAGCGCGAGCCTGCCCGGGCGAACGTCTGTACATATTCCGGATAAAGCACGGCGGTAGCCTGAACTTCATTGCGCGCGGTGATCAGCGTCAGCTTCTGAACCTGCCCGATATCAATTCCGAGATAGCGGATAGGCATGCCTTCTGCCAGTTTACCGGCATCAAAGGTGTGCAGGGTAATCTGTCCCCCGACGGCGCGCGCCGCGGTTTCAGACGGGAAGAGGATCCGCTTGTCACCTTTACGCATGTTGCCGCCCGCGCCGCTCAGGTTATCGAAGCTGATCGCACCGCGCAGGGCACGGGAGAGGGGAGACGCCTGTACGGTCAGCCCGTTGCCATTGAGCTGCACTTTCGCGCCGCCTTCAGCCCAGAACACGCTGTTTGGCGTGAGCAGCTTGCGATACTCCGGCTTGATATGCAGTTCGATATCAAACGCGTCCGCACGAGGACGAACGGTGATCACTTCTCCGACCTCAAACTTACGATAAAGCACGACGGAGCCTGCCTGGACATCCGGCAGCGTTTCAGCGCTTAAGGTCAGCGTGGTGGTCGGCAGGTCGCCGAGGCTGTTTTCAATGGCTTTGTCCAGATTGGCGAACAGTGGATAGCTCTCACGCAGCGCGCCTTTGCTGCCCGGCAGAATGCGGATCCCGCCGTTAACCCACTCGCTGGCGCTGGCGCCGAGGAACTCAACGCCGTCCAGACCCACCTTCACGTCGACCCGGCTGTTAACCACAAATTTACTGTCGCCGTGGACCAGGTTGCCATACTGCGGATCGATGGCGGCGGAGAAGGAGACCCCTTTTTCCGACAGCTTACGTTCGAGGACCTGGCCCACCTGCACACCGTGCAGGATCAGCGGTTGCCCGGCTTCGATACCATAGCTTTCCGGCGCATTCAGCGTAACCGTCAACACGCCCGGTTTTTGCAGCAGGGCTTTATCCGCCGGCGCGATAACAAAGTTTTTATTCGGCGCACCTTCACCGGGGATCAGCTCAAAGGTGCTTCCCGTCAGCAGGGAACTGATGCTGGCGTCGCTGAGGGAGAGCTTCGGATTACGCAGCTCGATGCGTGTTTTTTCCCGCAGGAGGTCCACAACGCTCGGATCCACCGTCATTTCGCCGGTAACGGAGCCGCCCGCGTTGAGGGTTAATTTTGTCAGTTGCCCGACCTCTAAACCCTGGTACATCAGCGGGGTCGAACCGGCTTTCAGGCCTTTGGCATCCGGCAGGGTCAACTTGACGATGACACCGCGCTGGCTGTGTGCCAGGTCGGCGTACAGACCAAAGGTATCCTCTGCGGCGGCAGGGCTGGAGTCAGCAGGTGAGTCGAAGGCGATAGCGCCATTCACCAGCGCCGCCAGGCTCTCAAGCTTCACTTTCGCACCGCTTAAGCTCAGGTCAGCATCGACGCCGGAGACGTTCCAGAAGCGGCTGCCTTTTTTTACCAGGTTGGTAAAACGGCGATCGATCAGTACATCAATGGTCACGCCATCTTTGTTCGGGTTAATGGCGTAGTCGTAAACGCGGCCAACCGGAATTTTGCGGAAATAGACCAGAGAACCACTGTTCAGCGAGCCCAAATCCGGCGCGCGGAGGTGGATCATCAGATCGCCGTTATTCAGCCGATATTTCGGCTGGGTATCCAGCGCAACAAAGTGATCCTGTGGCTCACCTTTGCCAGGCATCATGCCGATATAGTTACCGCCCACAAGCGCATCCAGCCCGGAAACGCCGGCCAGGGAGGCTTTAGGCGTGACCAGCCAGAACTGCGTTTCGGCGCGCAGGGCATCCTGCATGTCAGACTTAATGCTCGCCCGGACCTGGATTTTGTTCAGCCCTTTGCCGAGGGAAATATCCTGCACGGTACCCACTTCCACCCCCTGGAAGCGAACGGGGGTACGTCCGGCGACAATGCCGTCCGCAGACTGGAAATCAATCGTGATGGTACTTCCGCGATCTTCATAGCTCGTCCAGATAAGCCAGCCTGCGATCATCAGCGCGATGACAGGCAGCAACCAGAATGGCGAAATGCGGCGTTTTGTTTTAATTCTCGCTTCAGTCGGCGAAGCGGGCGTTTCCTGACTCATGTGCGTCCCAAAGTAAGCGGCTGTCCAGCCATTCCACTGCAAGAATAGTCAATATCACCGCAGAGCCGAAATAAAAAGCTGCGGGTCCCATGGTAAAAGCAAGTAACTGATCGCGATTGATGAGCGACATCATCAGCGAAATCACGAACAGATCCAACATCGACCAGCGACCAATCCAGGTCACGAATCGCAGAAGCAGGATACGGGTGCGTAGTCCTTGTTCGCATTTAAAGTGAATGCTGATAAGTAGCGTAAACATCACCACCACTTTGGTAAAGGGCACCAGAATACTGGCGATGAACACAATGGCGGCAACCCCCACGTTACTGTGCGCCAGAGAGATAATCCCCGAAAGGATAGTATCTTCCTGTCGGGCGCCGTTCACATAAATTACGGAGATCGGCAGCATATTGGCCGGGAATAAAAATATCAGTGAGGCGATAAGCGCCGCCCAGCATTTTTGCAGGCTGTTGTTGCGCCGCAATCTTAACGGAATGTGGCAGCGAGGACACCTCCCGCGTTTATCCGGAAAACCGGTGTAATGGCACCCCAGACAGACGCGCAGGTTTTCATCAGGCCGGGTCGCGGGACGCTGAGGGTAAAATCGCTCCCAAAGCTGTTCAACATTCAGATGAATCAGGGTCAAAATACTCAGCAGGACCAGTGAAATAAACGCAAAAAGGCCAATGCCGGGTTGTAAAAACGCATAATCCTGCACCTTAATGGAGGCCACGCCGACGCCCACCAGATAGATGTCCAGCATCACCCACTCCTTGAGCTTTTCCAGCATGAGCAGGACAGGGCGCAGGTTCATCCCCAGAATGTTGCCAAACCACAGGTAGGCAATTGCCGCGACCAGCACCAGCGGTGCGCCGACGACGCAGAACAGCACCATAGCGCCGGTGAGCGGATCGCCCTCGCGCGTCATCTGCCAGATCCCCTGCAATACGTTAGCGTCAATACGCACGCCAAGCAGGTAGAGCTTTAACAGCGGCTCGGTCCAGGCGAACGGCATCAGCAGCAGCATGGTAACCGCCATTGCCGCCAGACGCGTCAATGACCAGTCCCGGCCGTCGCGAATTTTGGCATCGCAGCAAGGGCAAAAAGCACTTTGGTGCGATTTCATCTTCGGCAACATAAAAAGCGTATCGCACTGGGGACAACGCTGATAATGTGCACGAGGCAGAGCCTGGCTTACCGTACGGACAACGATCTTTCTTGTCGGCGTAATTTGGGGTGTTTTTAGGGCCATCAGTCGCACACAGATAAGTATTGTTGAAAGTTATAATAACTCATGAACGGATTCATCTTGAGCATGAGCGCATTTAATGCTTATTTTAATAGGCTATGCGGTAATTATGTAAGATAACTAAGTGATTGAATAATGAACAAAACAGAATTCTACGCGGATCTGAATCGCGATTTTAAGGCATTAATGGCAGGGGAAACCAGTTTCTTAGCCACTCTGGCAAATACCAGTGCGTTACTGTTCGAACGCCTTTCTGACGTGAACTGGGCGGGCTTTTATCTGCTGGAAGGCGACACGCTGGTGCTGGGGCCTTTCCAGGGGAAACTCGCCTGCGTACGCATCCCGGTAGGTCGCGGCGTGTGCGGTACCGCAGTGGCGACCCGTCAGGTTCAGCGTGTCGAAGATGTACATGCGTTTGACGGCCACATTGCCTGCGATGCCAGCAGCAATTCTGAAATCGTACTGCCGCTGGTGGTTAAAAATCAGATTATTGGCGTTCTGGATATCGACAGCACGGTCTTCAGCCGCTTTACTGCCGAGGATGAGCAGGGGCTGCGCGCGTTGGCCGCAAACCTGGAAAATGTTCTGGCAGAGACCGATTATCATAAATTCTTTGCGAGCGTCGCAGGATAATC
Source organism: Enterobacter sp. CM29 (assembly GCF_013179605.1). NCBI lineage: Bacteria > Pseudomonadati > Pseudomonadota > Gammaproteobacteria > Enterobacterales > Enterobacteriaceae > Enterobacter > Enterobacter sp. CM29. Next base: position 20,707 of record NZ_JABMCU010000068.1, read on the forward strand.
AACGGATAACGTAGCATTTACTGATAGCGTCATTATAATGTCGCCTGTTCATGCCTGCGCTTGTTGGCAACGTCCGTTGTAATCAGGAAATTTCATGGAAAATCAACCTAAGTTGAATAGCAGTAAAGAAGTTATCGCATTTCTGGCCGAGCGTTTCCCGCAGTGCTTCAGCGCTGAAGGTGAAGCGCGT
>NZ_JABMCU010000069.1:0-20629 GCF_013179605.1 Enterobacter sp. CM29
TAGCCATTTAGCATCCTCGTTGTGCAGAAAAGTGTCATGTTATGCTAACGGGTTCCTACGCCCGGTTACGGATGTGCCGCAACGCAGGCACTTTACGACCGTGAAGAAGGGATGAAAAGTGATGCCCCTGAATTACATAAGGTTGCTTGCAGGTTTGCGAGGCGGCTTTCAGAAGGGCATTGCCGCGTGGCGGCTACGCCCGACCCTGCCTCCAAAACCACCGCGATACGACCCGTAGGCCCGCGCAAGCGCAGCGCCGCCGGGCACAGTTTGCACTGTGGTTACGTCTTACGCAGACCTTTTCATTTTGAGCATCCCTTCTAATGATGTCTGCGTCGCGCGGGAGGATTTTCCCACCTGTGAACAAAACACCCCAAACTCCCGGCACAGTGAAAGCGTAGACATTTTGTAGTACATGGTAGACCTCAAGCCAGAACGATGTCTGGCACCGCGACCAGCCATCCGGGCGTTTAAATGGTTAAAATAAATAATAATAATCATTGCGCAATAAATTTCGCTGTGTCTTAATAGCGTCATCGGTTTGGAATACAGACCTTATGAAAGCAGTTTTAGTAAAGCAGTCCTCAGTTCAGGTGTTATCAGTAGATACTCCTTCTTCGTGAGCCTCCTCCTAAGTGCCAAATAAGTAACTCTCGAAATACAGGCCATCATCGCCGCGCTTAAGTGGCTCATAAATTAAGGATTTATCTATGTCTAATAAAATGACTGGTTTAGTAAAATGGTTCAACGCAGATAAAGGTTTTGGCTTTATCACCCCTGACGACGGCAGCAAAGATGTATTCGTACATTTCTCTGCAATTCAGAGCGACAACTTCAAAACGCTTGATGAAGGTCAGAAAGTTTCCTTTACCATTGAGAATGGCGCAAAAGGTCCAGCAGCTGGAAACGTTTCTCCACTGTAACCCGCGCTAAATATCAGTGCGGCGTACGATAGCGATGAAGACAATAGTCCGAGCAGTTAAGCTGTACTGATAAAAAATTAACCCGCACCTGTGCGGGTTTTTTATTTTTAAAGGGTAATGGTACTGAGTTTTATATGGCAGCCTGCCCATACTCCCTTCAAATTCAGCCTCAAAAACTGCTTCGCAATAAATTGGGCATCAATACAGTCCGCAGTTTCTGAAAAGGTTCATCCCTGCTCCCGTTCCCCCTCGCTCATCATCGCCAGAAACCGTTTCACCGTCCGTGAGCGTTCAAAGCGCCGCCAGCAGAGCGCGATATCGGTATAAAGCTCCGGTGAGCTCAGCGCGTGGTAGGTGACATTCGGCGGAGAAATAGCGGCCATCGATTTCGGCACCAGCGCGAACCCGCCGCCAGCGGAGACCATGCTCAGAGAAGAGGAAAGTTGTGAAGATTGCAGCGTGTGTTGCATATCGACTCCGGCCCGCTCGCAGCTGCCGTAAACGCGGTCATACAGCCCCGGCGCGACCTCCTGGGGGAACAGCACCACCGGTGTATCCCGAAGCTGCTCTAACGCCAGCGAATCGCACGCAGCCAGAGGATGATCGCGATGCAGCGCCACCACCATCGGCTCCCGGTCGAGGATTTTTAGCTCGAACACCTTGCTGCTTTCGCACGGCAGGCGCACAAAGGCGATATCCAGTTCACCCTCCGCCAGCATTGTCGTCAGCGAAGACATATTGGCTTCCACCTGGTGAACCTGCACCGCAATGTTCTGCACCTGAAACTGACGAATCAGCGCGAAAATTTTGGGATGAAAGGCGTCGGAGCTGGTGATGCCAATCGACAGGCTGCCGTTCAGGCCGCGCGCGATGCCCCGGGCTTTCTCCAGCGCAGCGTCGCTCAGCGCCAGGATCTTACAGGCGTCCTCATAGAAGGCTTCTCCCGCCTCGGTCAGCTCCACGCCCCGCGTCAGGCGCCTGAACAGCGGTGTGCCCACTTCCTCCTCAAGCCGTTTAATCTGCTGGCTCAGTGGAGGCTGTGAAATACCCAGCGCTTTGGCCGCCCTGGTGAAGTGTCGCTCGCGTGCAACCGCGACAAAATAGCGCAGATAACGAAGTTCCATATCAAAAACGTCTCAAACCAGCATGGATTCTATATTGGAACTCTCTGCTGAATCGGGTCAACATTTATTTAACCTTTATAAATAAAGTTGAAGAGGACGGGCATGATGATGCATTCATCTGCATGCGACTGTGAGGCGAGTTTATGCGAGACCCTGCGTGGGTTCTCGGCTCAGCATCCTGACAGCGTGATCTATCAGACATCGCTAATGAGCGCCCTGCTAAGCGGCGTCTACGAAGGGGAGACGACGATCGCCGACCTGCTGGCACACGGTGATTTTGGTCTCGGCACCTTTAACGAGCTGGACGGTGAAATGATTGCCTTCAGCAGTCAGGTGTACCAGCTGCGCGCCGACGGCAGCGCCCGCGCCGCTAAGCCGGAGCAAAAAACGCCGTTCGCGGTGATGACCTGGTTCCAGCCGCAGTACCGCAAAACCTTTAACGGTCCGGTCAGCCGTCAGCAGATCCACGACGTGATCGACCAGCAGATCCCCTCCGATAACCTGTTCTGCGCGCTGCACATCGATGGCAACTTCCGCCATGCGCATACCCGCACCGTTCCGCGCCAGACGCCGCCGTACCGGGCAATGACCGACGTGCTGGACGACCAGCCGGTGTTCCGCTTTAACCAGCGCGAGGGCGTTCTGGTCGGGTTCCGCACCCCGCAGCATATGCAGGGCATCAACGTGGCGGGCTATCACGAGCACTTTATCACCGACGACCGTCAGGGCGGGGGACATCTGCTCGACTATCAGCTGGAGAGCGGCGTGCTCACCTTCGGCGAAATCCACAAGCTGATGATTGACCTGCCCGCCGACAGCGCGTTTTTACAGGCCAACCTGCACCCCAGCAACCTTGATGCGGCTATCCGCGCCGTCGAAAACTAACAGGAGAACTACCGTGAACAGTGAGAAACAGTCACGTCAGTGGGCGCACGGCGCCGATATGGTTGTCGGCCAGCTGGAAGCGCAGGGTGTGAAGCAGGTGTTCGGGATCCCGGGCGCAAAAATCGACAAGGTCTTTGACTCCCTGCTGGACTCCTCCATCGAGATTATCCCGGTGCGTCACGAGGCCAACGCGGCGTTTATGGCGGCAGCGGTAGGGCGGTTAACCGGCAAGGCCGGAGTCGCGCTGGTCACCTCCGGGCCGGGCTGCTCCAATCTGATCACCGGCATCGCCACCGCCAACAGCGAAGGCGACCCGGTCGTCGCGCTGGGCGGGGCGGTGAAGCGGGCGGATAAAGCCAAGCTGGTGCACCAGAGCATGGACACTGTCGCCATGTTCAGCCCGGTGACCAAATACGCCGTCGAAGTCAATTCGCCTGACGCGATTGCCGAGGTGGTGTCCAACGCGTTTCGCGCTGCCGAGCAGGGCAGGCCGGGCGGGGCGTTTGTCAGCCTGCCGCAGGATATTGTCGACCAGCCCACCACGGGAGCGATTTTACCCGCCAGCGGCCCGGCGCTGATGGGCCCGGCACCGGAGTCCGCCATTAACGACGTGGCGAAGCTTATTGAAAAGGCCAAAAACCCGGTCATCTTACTCGGCCTGATGGCCAGCCAGCCGGCCAACAGCGCCGCGCTGCGCACGCTGCTTGAGAAAAGCCGCATTCCGGTCACCAGCACTTATCAGGCCGCCGGGGCGGTGAATCAGGAACACTTCACCCGCTTCGCCGGGCGCGTCGGCCTGTTCAACAACCAGGCCGGAGATCGGCTGCTGCATCTGGCGGATCTGATTATCTGCATCGGCTACAGCCCGGTGGAATACGAACCGTCCATGTGGAACAGCGGCGATGCCACGCTGGTGCACATTGACGTGCTGCCCGCCTATGAGGAGCGCAAGTATGTTCCCGATCTGGAGCTGGTGGGGGATATCGCCGCCACGCTGAACCTGCTCGCCAGCCGTATTGAGCACAAGCTTGAACTGAGCCAGCGCGCCTCGGAAATTCTGGTCGATCGCCAGCATCAGCGGGACCTCCTCGACCGTCGCGGCGCATCGCTAAACCAGTTTGCCCTGCATCCGCTGCGCATCGTGCGCGCCATGCAGGACATCGTGAATAACGACGTAACGCTCACCGTCGATATGGGCAGCTTCCACATCTGGATCGCCCGCTACCTCTACAGCTTCCGCGCGCGTCAGGTGATGATCTCCAACGGTCAGCAGACCATGGGCGTGGCGCTGCCGTGGGCGATTGGCGCGTGGCTGGTCAACCCGGGGCGCAAGGTGGTGTCGGTCTCCGGGGACGGCGGATTTTTGCAGTCGAGCATGGAGCTGGAAACCGCCGTGCGCCTCAATGCCAACGTGCTGCACATCATCTGGGTGGATAACGCCTACAACATGGTGGCGATCCAGGAAGAGAAAAAATACCAGCGTCTCTCCGGCGTCGAGTTTGGCCCGGTCGATTTCAAAGCCTATGCCGACGCCTTCGGTGCGAAAGGCTTTGCCGTCGAGAGTGCCGATGCGCTCGAACCGACGCTGCGTGCCGCAATGGATGTCGATGGCCCGGCCGTGGTGGCCATTCCCGTCGACTACAGCGATAACCCGCTGCTGATGGGCCAGCTCCATCTCAGCCAGATTTTGTGAATCAATATAAGGACAGAGAAATGCAAAAAGTGGCTCTCGTAACCGGCTCCGGCCAGGGGATTGGCAAAGCGATCGCGCTTCGCCTGGTGAAGGACGGCTTTGCCGTCGCTATTGCGGATTACAACGAAGAGACGGCGAAAGCGGTTGCCGATGAAATCACCCGCAACGGCGGGAAGGCCGTCGCCGTGAAGGTGGACGTCTCTGACCGCGACCAGGTGTTTGCGGCGGTGGAAAAAGCCCGCACCGCGCTGGGCGGCTTCAACGTCATCGTCAATAACGCCGGGGTGGCGCCGTCTACCCCTATCGAATCCATCACGCCGGAAATTGTCGACAAGGTCTACAACATCAACGTGAAAGGGGTGATCTGGGGCATTCAGGCCGCGATTGACGCGTTCCGCAAAGAGGGGCACGGCGGTAAAATCATCAACGCCTGCTCCCAGGCGGGCCATACCGGCAACCCGGAACTGGCGGTGTACAGCTCCAGCAAGTTCGCGGTGCGCGGTTTAACCCAGACCGCCGCGCGGGATCTCGCGCCGCTGGGGATCACCGTTAACGCCTATTGCCCGGGCATCGTCAAAACGCCGATGTGGGCGGAGATCGACCGTCAGGTCTCCGAGGCGGCGGGTAAACCGCTCGGCTACGGAACGGAAACCTTTGCCAAACGCATCACGCTTGGCCGTTTGTCCGAACCGGAAGATGTGGCCGCCTGCGTCTCTTACCTCGCCGGACCAGACTCCGACTACATGACCGGTCAGTCGCTGCTGATTGATGGTGGGATGGTGTTCAACTAAATTCTAATAAGCTCTGACATGAACTTTCCCCTGCTCCCGTGCAGGGGCTTTTTTTTGTCTCCTCAGCCATTGTGCATTACACTGCGCGCTGCAAAACTTTAGTCTTAAGATCTGACAGGCGGTAACAGCGATGAACGGTACAATCACAACGTGGTTTAAAGATAAAGGCTTCGGATTTATCAAAGATGAAAACGGCGACAACCGCTATTTTCACGTGATTAAGGTCGCCAACCCTGATCTGATTAAGAAAGATGCGGCGGTGACCTTCGAACCCACCACCAACACCAAAGGCCTTTCCGCGTATGCGGTGAAGGTGATCCCGGAGAGCAAGCATCTTTATATCGCGGGCGAGCGCGTGAAGCTCACCTCGATCAAATCCTTCGTGGTGTTCAGCGAAGAAGAGCCCGTTGAGACCAAAATCGACAAAGAGAACGCGGTGCTGTCGGTGGGGCTACTGATGAACAGCATCAAGCCGAAAAGTGAGAAAAAGCCGGGCGAGATGCGCACGGTGAAGAAGCTGGCGATCACCACCTTCCAGAACACGACGATGATCTTCACCGAAGATGAAATCGACATCGACGCGACGGTTAAGCTGCTGAAGTAATTTTATGCCGGGTGGCGGCTACGCGTTACCCGGCCTGCACGTTCTTCCTTTTCGACCGCTTTTTAACCTGCTATAACAAACTCCTTACCTTGCAGGGAGTCACCGCCGTGCCCGAAATCAATCAACATGGTCAAACCGTTAACGATATCGTCCCCGACTGGAAATGTGCCCGAGCGCTAACTCGCACGCCGCTAACCGGCCAGTATTGTCGTCTGGAACCGTTGGACGCAGAACGCCACGCGGCGGATCTGTTTGAAGCTTACGCACTGGGCGATGACAGCGACTGGACGTGGCTTGCCAGCACCCAGCCTGTGAGCGTTGAGGCTACTGCGCACTGGGTGCTCGGAAAGGTGCTGGATGACGACCTGGTGCCCTTTGCCGTTATCGATCTGCGCACCGAAAAGGCGGTAGGGCTGGTGAGCTATATGGCGATTGAACGCTTTCTGGGATCGGTGGAAATTGGCCACGTCACCTGGTCGCGCAAGATGAAAGGCACCCGCGTGGGTACCGAAGCGGTGTGGCTACTGCTGAAAAATGCCTTTGAGCATAAATATCGTCGGCTGGAGTGGAAATGCGATTCGATGAACACCGCCTCACGCAACGCGGCGGAGCGGCTGGGGTTCGTCTGGGAGGGACGTCTGCGCCAGAAGCTGGTGCGCAAAGGACGCAACCGCGACAGCGATATGCTCTCTATTATTGACGGCGAGTGGCAGGAAAGGGACGCGGAGTTGCGCGCCTGGCTGGCGGCGGAGAATTTTGACGCCCAGGGGCGGCAGATTAAGCGGCTGGAGGCGTTTCGTTTATAAGCTTTTTATGTAGGGTACAGCGCAGGATGCAGTTAATCCGCGGAAATCGCGATTTCAATCAGGTTGGTTTTTCCTGACTGCAGTCCGCGGGTTACCGCTTCGGCGATGTCTGCAGCATCGGTTATCCGACAACAGCGAATGCCCATGGCGGTGCCCAGCGACTGAAAATCGATGTGCGGATTAATCAGATCCATCCCGATAAAGCGCCCCAACTGCGTCGAGCTGTAACCCGGCTGTCCTTTCATAAAGTTTTTAAGAACGTTGTACTCCAGGTTATTCATCACGATAAAGGTGACCGGCAGGTTTTCGTGTGCTGCCGTCCAGAGCGCCTGCGGCGAATACAGCGAGGCGCCGTCGCCCATCAGGCACACTACCGGCTCGCGGCCCAGCCCCAGCGAGTGGCCCACCGCCGCAGGCATACCCCAGCCCAGACCGCCGCCGCGCATGAAATAGTAGCGCTGGTGCTGCGTGTCGGAGATAAAACGTCGGACATGTCTGGCTGTGGCAATCGCTTCATCAACAATGGTGACGCCCGGCGGAACGGCTTTGATGACTTCATAGGCCGCCACCATCGGCGAAATGGCCGGGCGCAGCCGCTCGGCAGCCAGACGTTCTTCCTGCAGTTGCCACTCTTTTTCACGTTCAGCGCGTGCCGTTTTGAGCAGCCGCTGATGCGTCAATTTGCCTGCCACCAGGCGCTGCTGAAGCAGAGGTAAGAGCGCCTTCAGGGAGAGTTTTATATCCCCCATCACCGACAGGCGTGTAGCGTAGGTGCGGCCCAGCTCGTTCATGTCGGCGGAGAGCTGGTAGACCGCGCATGAGCCCGGAATCGCGTCTCCTTCGCTGTATAATATGGTGATCAGGCTTCTGCCCCCAATGATAAACACCGCGTCGTAGGCATTAACGATGCTGGCAATTTCACTGGCGGTGGTAGGCATATTGCCGCGCCAGAGGGCATGCTGCGTGGGAAAGGGCAAATTCAACGGCCACGATGAGCCGTAAACGTGTGCACCTAGCGCTTCTGCAAGCTGGACAATCTCCGGCGTCGAGCCGCTGGAGTGAACTTCATCCCCCGCCACAATCATTATCCTGCCGGGCGTAACCTGGCTCAGGTCCGCCGCCAGCTCGTCCAGGGAGCCCGCGACGGTGTGATAGTTCACTTTGGAGGCCGTTTGTATCCCGGCGTCGCTCAGCTCTTCCATCACGTTCATTGGCAGAGAGAGCAATACGGGCCCGGCGGGGGGATAGCTGGCAGCATGGAACGCGCGACGCACCAGCACCGGGAGCTGGTCGGCGCTGGTGACCTCCTGCGCCCATTTCACCACCGGCGATCCAATGGAGACTATGTCATCGTACAGGAGCGGGTCGCGCACGTAGTGCCGCGTGTCCTGTTGCCCGACGGTGACAACCAGCGGCGTTTTCATAATCCGCGAGTTGATTAAATTTCCCATTCCGTGCCCAAGACCGCTGGCGGTGTGCAAATTGATAAAACCGGTTTTGCCGGAGGCTTTCGCGTAGCCGTCGGCAATCGCCACCACGGTGCTCTCCTGAAGCGCCAGAATATAGTGAATATTTTCATGCCGGAGCAGGGCATCAATGAGCGGAAGTTCGGTGGTGCCGGGGTTGCCAAAAATATATTCCACGCCTTCACTCTCCAGCACTTCAAGAAGAATGTCGGCACCTGTTCGCATATTTAAATCTGATAAGGACGTTAATGACTTAATCATAATGACACCTCATTCAGCGTTATTTAAGTCATGCTAAAATTCTTCCTGCGTTGGCCGGACGACAATTTCATTTACATCAACATCATCAGGCTGCTCGATAGCAAATAATACGGCCCGCGCAATGGCATCTGCCGGAATAGCCTGCTTATAAAATTCATGCAGGAATTTTTTACTCTCTTCGTCAGAACTGCCGAACTGCAGTTCGCTCTCGACCGCACCGGGAGAAATAAGCGTAGTGCGGACCGTTTTACCCACCTCCTGACGCAAGCCTTCGCTCAGCGCGCGGACGGCGAATTTCGTGGCGCTGTAGACCACGCCGCCGGGCGCAAGCACCTTAATACCGGCCACAGACGCAACGTTAATAAAATGCCCGCCACCCTGGCGCTGGAACACCGGTAACGCCGCCGCAATGCCGTATAAAACGCCTTTGAGGTTGGTATCGATCATCCGATCCCACTCGTCGGTCTTGCGCTCGCTGATGGGGGCGATAGCCATAAAGCCCGCGTTGTTGATCAGCACATCGACACGTTGGTATGCGGCAACGGCAGCGTCAATCGCGTGCTGGACCTCCTCCTGACGGGTCACGTCCGCCTTCACGGCAATCGCCCGGCCGCCCTGCTGGATGATGCGATCCACCAGGGCGTTAACTCTGTCCAGGCGACGCGCCACCAGTACCAGAGAAAAAGGCTTATTCGCTAAATACAGGGCAATAGCCTGACCGATACCGCTGCTGGCGCCGGTGATAACAACAACGTTGTTTGCACTATTATTCATGATCTTATCTCGCGGTTGAGTGATGCAAAAATAAAGGCAGGAGAGAATTAAAGAATAATGACGCTTTCTTTAATTTCAGTTTAAAATATATTGTATATTTCGAATGGAAAGACATTCGATTAAACTTAGTTGAATTACGGGAGCAGTGTCAACAGACTTTTAAATGAACAAAATAATTGCCGGGTAATATTTATTTCTTATAGTTATCGAAAAATATTATCGTAATGAAGGGATGTATTGAAAACCCTCTCGTTTTACGGAGAGGGCAGAATATTAAACGTTCTGTAATGCCTGACGAACCGGCGCCCCATCCGCCACATAATACGCCGCCGTGCTCTTCGCCAGCGGCTCGCGCCCGCGAATGGCGTCGGCAATCTTCTCACCAATCATGATGGTGGTGGCGTTCAGGTTGCCAGTGATAATTTGCGGCATAATCGACGCATCTACCACGCGTAACCCTTCCAGCCCGTGAACGCGGCCTTCGCCATCGACCACCGCCATGTCGTCGTAGCCCATCTTGCAGGTGCCGCACGGATGGAAGGCGGTTTCGGCGTGGTTACGCACGAACTCGTCCAGCTGTTCGTCGGTCTGGCATTCGACGCCCGGGCTGATTTCGCGACCGCGATACTTGTCCAGCGCCGGCTGGTGCATGATCTCACGGGTGATGCGGATCGCGTCGCGGAACTCCTGCCAGTCCTGCTCGTGGGACATATAGTTGAACAGGATCGCTGGATGCTGATGCGGGTCGCGGGACTTAATCCGTACGTGCCCGCGGCTCGGCGAGCGCATGGAGCCGACGTGGCACTGGAAGCCGTGTTCTTTCACCGCGTTCGAGCCGTTGTAGTTAATCGCTACCGGCAGGAAGTGATACTGAATATTCGGCCACTCGAACTCCTCGCGGCTGCGGATAAACCCGCCCGCTTCGAAGTGGTTGCTCGCGCCCACGCCTGTGCCGCCAAACAGCCACTCCGCGCCAATCTTCGGCTGGTTCCACCACTGCAGGGCAGGGTAGAGGGAAACGGGCTCTTTGCATTCATACTGAAGGTACATCTCCAGGTGATCCTGCAAGTTTTCCCCCACGCCGGGTAAATCATGTACCAGCGGGATTTCAAACTGCTTCAGCAGTTCAGCGTTGCCCACGCCGGAGCGCTGGAGGATCTGCGGAGACGCAATAGCGCCCGCGCACAGCAGTACCTCTTTCTTCGCTGTCGCTTTTGAAGGAATGGTGCTTTCGCCTTCCAGCCACTCGACGCCCACCGCGCGCTTGCCGTCAAAGATAATGTGATCGGTCATGGCGTGGGTGCGGATGGTCAGATTCGGGCGCGGTTTGGCCTGATCCAGATAGCCGCGCGCGGTGCTGGCGCGTCGGCCCTGCGGCGTGACCGTGCGATCCATCGGGCCAAAGCCTTCCTGCTGATAGCCGTTGAGATCGTCGGTGCGCGGGTAGCCCGCCTGCACGCCTGCCTCCACCATCGCTTCAAACAGCGGGTTCACGCCCGGCTTAGAGGTGGTGACGCTCACCGGACCGTCACCGCCGTGGTAGTCGTTCGGCCCCACGTCGCGGGTCTCTGCCTTGCGGTAGTAGGGCAGGCAGTTGAGATAGCTCCAGTGCTCCAGACCCGGTTCTTTCGCCCAGTTGTCCAGATCCATTGCGTTGCCGCGCACGTAGCACATGCCGTTGATCAGCGACGAGCCGCCCAGCCCTTTTCCGCGTCCGCACTCCATGCGGCGGTTGTTCATGAAAGGCTCTGGCTCGGTTTCATACGCCCAGTTATAGCGCTTGCCCTGCAACGGGAAGGCCAGCGCGGCAGGCATCTGGGTGCGGAAGTCAAAGCGGTAGTCCGGCCCGCCCGCCTCAAGCAGCAGGACGGTGGTGTTCGGATCTTCAGTCAGTCGTGTTGCCAGAACGTTGCCGGCAGAGCCAGCCCCGATAATGATGTAGTCAAATTGCAAATAAACCTCCCGGTTAAAATATGGACTGGAATTTACCCATCTCAACCTGGATGGACTTCACCTGGGTGTAACTCTGAAGCGTCATGACGCCGTTCTCGCGGCCAATGCCGGAGTGTTTGTAGCCGCCCACCGGCATCTCCGCGGCGGATTCGCCCCAGGTGTTGATCCAGCAGATGCCCGCTTCGAGCTGATGAATAGCGCCGTGGGCGCGGTTCAGATCGGCGGTGACAATGCCCGCCGCCAGACCGTAGTCGGTGTCATTGGCGCGACGAATGGCCTCTTCGTCAGTGTCATAGGAAAGAATGGACATCACCGGGCCGAAGATCTCTTCGCGCACGATGGTCATTTCGTCGGTGCAGTCGGTGAACACGGTCGGGGCAACCCACGCGCCGTTATCAAAGCCGTCACCCTTCAGCACGTCACCGCCGCACAGCACGCGCGCACCTTCCTCTTTGCCTTTGGCGATGTAGCGCATCACGCTGTCGCGGTGCGGGAAGCTGACCATCGGGCCGAAGTTAGTGTTTTCATCGAACAGGTCGCCCGCGCGGATGCGGCCCACGCGCTCAACGATTTTTTGCTCAAACGCGGCTTTGAACTTCGCGGGCACGAACACGCGGGTGCCGTTGGTGCACACCTGACCGGAGCTGAAGAAGTTGGCCATCATGGCGATATCTGCCGCGAGATCCAGATCCGCATCGTCAAACACTATCAGCGGGGATTTACCGCCCAGCTCCATCGTCACCTCTTTCAGGGACGAGGCCGCCGAGTTCGCCATCACCTTTTTGCCGCTGGCGACGCCGCCGGTAAAGGAGACTTTGGCGATGCCCGGATGCTCGGTCAGGTACTGGCCGGTTTCCGCGCCCACACCCGGCAGAACGTTAAACACGCCGTCCGGCACGCCCGCTTCGGTGTAGATTTCCGCCAGTTTCAGGGCGGTAAGCGGCGTTACTTCGCTCGGCTTGAAGATCATCGCGTTGCCCGCCGCCAGCGCCGGGGCGGATTTCCACAGGGCGATCTGGATCGGATAGTTCCACGCGCCGATGCCCGCCACCACGCCCAGCGGCTCGCGGCGGGTGTAGACGAAGGAGGTCTCGCGCAGCGGGATCTGGCTGCCTTCCAGTGCCGGGATCAGCCCCGCGTAGTACTCCAGCACGTCCGCGCCGGTGACGATGTCGACGGTCGAGGTTTCAGAAAACGCTTTACCGGTGTCGAGGGTTTCCAGCTTTGCCAGCTCGTCGTTGCGCTCGCGCAGGATATCGACGGCGCGACGCAGGATGCGCGAGCGCTCCATGGCGGTCATCGCCGCCCAGATTTTTTGCCCGCGCTTTGCGCTCTCTACGGCGCGGTCCACGTCTTCGCGCCCGGCGGTCTGCACGCTCGCCAGAACTTCACCGTTCGCCGGGTTGATGGTCTCGAAGGTGCGACCGCTGGTGGCCGATGTGTAACCACCATTGATATAAAGCTGCTGTTCTGCCATTCGGGACATGCTTCCTCCTCGCTTATTCGGTCGGTAAATGCTGGCTGATAAAGTGGCTGGTAAGCGACTGGGCCAGGGTTTTATCCAGCGGTTTGCCGCTGAGCGCGGCGCGCAGCCACAGCCCGTCAATCAGTGCGGCGAGCCCGTAGCCCGCCTCTTCAGCCTGTTCACGCGGCAGTTCGCGGCGGAATTCGTACACCAGATTTGAGAGCAACCGGCGGCTGCTGACCTGCTGCAAACGATAGAGCATCGGCTGATGCATGCTGCTGGCCCAGAAGGCCAGCCAGGCCTTCATCGCCGCGCCGCTGACCTGGGTTTCATCAAAATTGCCGCCGACAATCGCCTGCAAACGCTGCTCTGCACTGCCGTCCGGCAGGGCGCGTAAACGGCTTAATACCGCATCGCGTAACTGACCGGTGATGTCGCGCATGGTTGCTTCCAGCAGACCGTTTTTATCTTTGAAATAGTGGCTGATGATCCCCGTGGACACGCCCGCCCGACGGGCGATTTGCGCGATGGTTGCGTCATGCATTCCCACTTCATTAATTGCTTCCAGCGTGGCATCGATGAGCTGCCTGCGCCGGATCGGCTGCATCCCCACTTTGGGCATTTTTGCCACTCCATTCATCAGCGTTGGTAATCTATTAAAGCGGTTTTTGATTGGACGTTCAATATAAAATGTGTCTTAATTGTTGCGATTTTGGATTTTAATAGTTACAAAAACAGTGGGGATACTGGATGACAGACCTTTCACAATACAGAGAAAAAGACAAAATCAACCCGGTCGTTTTTTTTACGTCCGCCGGGCTGATTTTGTTGTTTTCCCTGACGACTATCTTCTTTCGTGATTTTTCTGCCGAGTGGATTGGGCGCACCCTGAACTGGGTGTCGAAGACCTTCGGCTGGTACTACCTTCTGGCGGCGACGCTCTATATCGTGTTCGTCGTCTGCATTGCCTGCTCGCGCTTCGGTTCGGTGAAGCTTGGGCCGGAGCAGTCCAAGCCCGAGTTCAGCCTGCTGAGTTGGGCCGCGATGCTGTTTGCCGCGGGCATTGGCATCGACCTGATGTTCTTCTCCGTGGCGGAACCGGTCACGCAATATATGCAGCCGCCGGAAGGGGCAGGGCAGACGATGGAGGCCGCGCGTCAGGCGATGGTCTGGACGCTGTTCCACTACGGCCTGACGGGCTGGTCAATGTATGCCCTGATGGGCATGGCGCTCGGATACTTTAGCTATCGTTATAATTTGCCCCTTACCATCCGCTCCGCGCTGTACCCGATTTTCGGGAAAAAGATCAACGGTCCGATTGGTCACAGCGTCGATATCGCGGCGGTGATCGGCACCATCTTCGGCATCGCCACCACGCTCGGGATTGGCGTAGTGCAGCTTAACTACGGGCTGAGCGTGCTGTTTGACATCCCGGATTCGATGGCGGCGAAGGCGGCGCTAATTGCACTGTCGGTGATCATCGCTACCATCTCGGTGACCTCCGGCGTGGATAAAGGTATTCGCGTGCTCTCCGAGCTGAACGTCGCGCTAGCGCTGGGGCTGATCCTGTTCGTGCTGTTTATGGGCGACACCTCGTTCCTGCTCAACGCCCTAGTGCTCAACGTAGGTGATTACGTGAACCGCTTTATGGGCATGACGCTGAACAGCTTCGCCTTTGACCGCCCGGTGGAGTGGATGAACAACTGGACGCTCTTCTTCTGGGCGTGGTGGGTGGCCTGGTCGCCGTTTGTCGGCCTGTTCCTGGCGCGAATTTCGCGTGGGCGCACCATCCGTCAGTTCGTGATGGGCACCCTGATCATCCCGTTCACCTTCACCCTGCTGTGGCTGTCGATTTTCGGCAACAGCGCGCTGCACGAAATTATCCACGGCAATGCGACCTTCGCGCAGGAAGCGATGGTGCACCCGGAGCGCGGCTTCTACAGCCTGCTGGCGCAGTACCCGGCGTTTACTTTTAGCGCGTCCGTAGCAACCATTACCGGCCTGTTGTTCTACGTCACCTCGGCGGACTCCGGCGCGCTGGTGCTGGGGAACTTCACCTCAAAGCTGAAGGACATCAACAGCGATGCGCCGAACTGGCTGCGCATCTTCTGGTCCGTCGCCATCGGCCTGCTGACGCTCGGGATGCTGATGACCAACGGTATCTCTGCGTTGCAGAACACCACGGTGATCATGGGCCTGCCGTTCAGCTTCGTGATCTTCTTCGTGATGGCCGGGCTATATAAATCGCTTAAGGTGGAAGACTACCGCCGCGTCAGCGCCAGCCGCGACACCGCCCCGCGGCCGATGGGCGCGCAGGACAGATTGAGCTGGAAGAAACGCCTGTCGCGCCTGATGAACTACCCGGGCACGCGCTACACCAGCCAGATGATGGAGACGGTCTGCTTCCCGGCGATGGAAGAGGTGGCGCAGGAGCTGAAGCTGCGTGGCGCCTACGTGGAGCTGAAAAACCTGCCACCTGAAGAGGGCGAAACCCTGGGGCACCTGGATCTGCTGGTGCACATGGGCGACGAGCAGAACTTTGTTTATCAGATCTGGCCGCAGCAGTATTCGGTGCCAGGGTTCACCTACCGGGCGCGCAGCGGGAAATCGACCTACTACCGGCTGGAGACCTTCCTGCTGGAAGGGAGCCAGGGGAATGATTTGATGGATTACAGCAAGGAGCAGGTAATTACGGATATTCTGGACCAGTATGAACGGCACCTGAACTTTATCCATCTCCACAGGGAAGCGCCGGGGAATAGCGTGATGTTCCCGGATGTCTAAACGGATTCTTAAAATACCTTCAGACTGTATATAAATACAGTTATTTGGCGCAGCATTACTCAAGGAAGAGTAACCATGCAGCAAGAGCCTGATGCTGAAGCATTCGGGCTTTTGCTGCGTTTAGGGAAGGAACTATGGATGAGTCATGCGATAGAGTTTATCGAAACATCACTCTTTACCCGACAGATTAAAAGCATTGCTACGGATGATGAATTAAAGGATCTGCAAGAGGTGATCTATTTCATTATGGCCTATCCAAAATGCATAAAGGACAGCCTGACAGAGACAGAGAAAGCAGAACTTAAAAAGCTGACTTCCATTCTGAAAAATACTGCTTCCAGTGCCGTAAATTTGAGGTGTACTATGTACCCTAATCAGGCAGGTGGAGGCTGATAATGAGTATTTTTAATGAATTAAAATCTTCGCTTGAAGAGGCCGTTGAGATCCATAACGGAAGAAAAGCCGCTTCCCGGGTAACCCGCTATGAAGTTGCTGATGTGCGCGCCATCAGAGAGCAGCTCAATATCACGCAAAGCGAAATGGCGAAGGCGCTTGGCACGAGCGTCGATACGATAAAGAGCTGGGAGTCTAAACGTCGCAACCCAACCGGGCTGGCGGCGAAGGTACTTAATGTGATTCGGGAGAATCCTGCATTTTATAAGGCACTTGCCGGGCAGTGAGTCGCCCTTATGCCGGGTGGCGCTGCGCTTACCCGGCCTACAAAACTCCAAAACTGCTTTACCGTAGGCCTGATAAGCGAAGCGCCATCAGGCTCTCCCTCCGTTGACACAACTTTAATGATAATTATTTTCATTTAAATATAGCCTGTGCTATACCTTATAGCACGGGCTAATTTTGCTTTTAATTTAATCACTTCAGGAGACTTCTGCGATGCATCCACGGCAAGGATTGAAGCGTCTGTTGCTCGGCGCGCTGCTTATGACCGCGACCACAACCGGCGCGCTGGCGGCTGAAAAGTTCCAGGTCATCACCACTTTTACCGTTATCGCTGATATGGCGAAAAACGTAGCGGGGGATGCCGCAGAGGTCACTTCCATCACCAAACCGGGCGCGGAAATTCACGAATACCAGCCCACCCCGGGCGATATCAAACGCGCGCAGAAGGCGCAGCTGATCCTGGCGAACGGCATGAATCTGGAGCTGTGGTTCCAGCGCTTTTATCAGCATCTGAACGGCGTGCCGGAGGTGATTGTTACCAAAGGCATCACCCCGATGGGCATCAGCGAAGGGCCCTATAACGGCAAGCCCAACCCGCACGCGTGGATGTCGCCGGACAACGCCCTGATTTACGTCGATAACATTCGCGACGCGCTGGTGAAGTACGATCCGGCCAACGCGCAGACCTATCAGCGTAACGCCGACGCCTACAAGCAGAAGATCACCGCCACTCTCGAACCGCTGCGCAAGCAGGTCACGGCGATCCCGGTAGACAAACGCTGGATGGTGACCAGCGAAGGGGCGTTCTCCTATCTGGCGCGGGATTTGGGCCTGAAAGAGCTGTACCTGTGGCCGATCAACGCCGATCAGCAGGGCACGCCGCAGCAGGTGCGCAAGGTTATCGATCTGGTGAAAAAACATCACATTCCGGCGGTGTTCAGCGAAAGCACCGTCTCGGATAAGCCCGCTCGTCAGGTGGCGCGGGAAACCGGCGCCCATTACGGCGGCGTGCTGTACGTTGACTCCCTGAGTGCAGAAAACGGCCCGGTGCCAACCTATATCGATCTGCTGAACGTCACCACCCGCACGCTGGTGCAGGGCATCCGCGACGGGATGAAGGAGTAACCATGCAGAAGGGGATTGTTGTAACCGACGTGACCGTGACCTACCGCAACGGCCACACGGCGCTGCGCGACGCGTCGTTCAGCGTGCCGGGCGGATCGATTGCCGCCCTGGTGGGGGTGAACGGTTCCGGCAAGTCCACGCTGTTTAAGGCGGTGATGGGCTTTGTGCGGGCGGCGAGCGGCACTATCTCCATTCTCGGGCTTCCGCCTCACCGGGCGCTGCGCCTGAACCTGGTCGCCTACGTGCCGCAGTCGGAAGAGGTCGACTGGTCATTTCCGGTGCTGGTCGAGGACGTGGTGATGATGGGCCGCTACGGGCATATGGGGTTTCTGCGTCGGCCTAAAGAGCGCGACAGGCAGATTGTAACCGACGCCCTGAAGCGCGTGGACATGCTTGAGCTGCGTCATCGGCAGATTGGCGAGCTCTCCGGCGGCCAAAAGAAGCGCGTGTTTCTGGCGCGGGCGATTGCCCAGCAGGGCGAGGTGATCCTGCTCGACGAGCCGTTTACCGGCGTGGACGTCAAAACCGAAGCCAGGATCATCAGCCTGCTGCGGGAGCTGCGCGACGAGGGTAAAACGATGCTGGTCTCGACCCACAATCTGGGCTCGGTCACGGAATTCTGCGATTACACGGTGATGGTCAAAGGCACCGTGCTGGCGAGCGGCCCGACGGATATCACCTTTACCGCCGAGAATCTTGAGCGCGCCTTCAGCGGCGTGCTGCGCCACGTGGTGCTCAGCGGCTCGGAAGATCGCATTATTACCGACGACGAACGCCCCTTCGTCACGCACCGACAGGAGGCCAAATGAACGCGCTTCTCGAACCCTTCGGCTACGAGTACATGCTCAACGCGATGTGGGTCTCGGCGATGGTGGGCGGGCTGTGCGCGTTTCTCTCCTGCTATCTGATGCTCAAAGGCTGGTCGCTGATCGGCGATGCGCTGTCGCACTCCATCGTGCCGGGCGTAGCGGGCGCTTACATGCTCGGGCTGCCGTTCTCGCTGGGGGCGTTTTTATCGGGCGGGCTGGCGGCGGGCAGCATGCTGTTTCTCAACCAGCGCAGCCGCCTGAAGGAGGACGCCATTATCGGGCTGATCTTCTCCTCGTTTTTCGGGCTGGGGCTGTTTATGGTCTCACTCAACCCGACCTCGGTGAACATTCAGACCATCGTCCTCGGCAATATTCTCGCCATCGCCCCGGAAGATATCGTCCAGCTGGCGATTATCGGCGTGGTGTCGATAGTTATCCTGCTGTTCAAATGGAAAGATCTGATGGTGACCTTTTTTGATGAGAACCACGCCCGCGCCATCGGTCTGCGTCCTGAACGCCTGAAAATTCTTTTCTTTACGCTACTGGCGGTCTCTACCGTGGCGGCGCTGCAAACCGTCGGCGCATTTCTGGTGATCTGTCTGGTGGTTACGCCCGGTGCGACCGCCTGGCTGCTGACCGATCGCTTCCCGCGCCTGTTGATGATTGCCGTCGCCATTGGCAGCATCACCAGCTTCCTCGGTGCGTGGGCCAGCTATTACCTGGACGGCGCCACCGGCGGCATTATCGTGGTCGCCCAGACGCTGCTGTTCCTGCTGGCGTTCGTCTTTGCGCCGAAGCACGGGCTGCTTGCCAGCCGCCGTCGGGCGCGGGAGGCACATCCATGATGACGCTGCTCCTCGAACCGTTCCAGTTTGCGTTTATGAACAACGCCCTGATGATTTCACTCCTGGTGGCCGTGCCCTGCGCGCTGCTGTCGGTTTTTCTGGTGCTGAAAGGCTGGGCGCTGATGGGCGACGCCATGAGCCACGCGGTGTTTCCCGGCGTCGTGCTGGCCTGGATGATGGGCCTGCCGCTGGCGCTGGGCGCATTCGTGGCCGGTCTGTTCTGCGCGGTCGCCACCGGATACCTGAAGGATAACAGCCGAATCAAGCAAGATACGGTTATGGGGATCGTCTTTTCCGGCATGTTCGGCGCCGGGCTGATCCTCTATATCGCCGTCAAACCTGAGGTGCATCTCGACCACATTCTGTTCGGCGATATGCTGGGCATTAACGGGATGGACATTTTGCAAAGCGGTCTCGTCGCGGGGTTGATTGCGCTGGTGATTGGCCTGAAGTGGCGCGATTTTCTCCTGTTCTGCTTTGACTATCAGCAGGCGCAGGCGAGCGGCCTGCGCACCCGCTGGCTGCACTACGGCTTACTGTGCATGGTTTCGCTGACCATCGTGGCGACGCTGAAAGCGGTGGGTATAATTCTGTCGATTTCGCTGCTGATTGCCCCCGGCGCGGTGGCGGTGCTGATCACCCGACGCTTTCACATGGCGCTGCTGGTGGCGGTCGCCGTTTCAGCGCTGGTGTCGGTAAGCGGCGTTTATGCCTCGTTTTATCTCGACAGCGCGCCCGCGCCGACCATTGTGGTCCTGTTCGCGTTGGTGTTTATCGTGACGTTTGTGTTGACCAGCGTGAAGGCACGTCGGCAGGAGCGTGTGACAGCAGGGTGATGACCTGTTCGCCGTGCTGCTGCCAGTGAAGGGTGAAGGCAGTGCCTTCCTCAAAGCCTGCAAGTTGACGGGGCAATGCCAGCGTAAGCGTCCTGTCGTCGAGCAGGGTAATGCGGGCGCTGTCAAAACCCATCCAGGTCTGCACCTGCGGAAAGAGGGCCTTGAACAGGCTCTCTTTGGCGCTGAACGCCAGCGTGAGAGCAAGGGCGAACGGGTATCCCGAGCGGGAAAGCACAGGTTCTTCCTGCGTATCAATAATGCCGTCTTTGATTTCCCAGGCTTCGTTTTCGGAAAGGATCGTTTCACAATCGATGCCGATAAGCGCAGGGTATTGCGTGACGACGGCCATCGCCTGCGTGCCGCTGTGGGTGATGCTGCCGGAAATACCTTGCGGCCAGAGCGGTTCGCCGCTGGGGCCGATGCCGGGGATTACGCGCTCGTTTAGCGCATGCGCCGCGGCGATGCGGCCTGCCAGGTGGTCGGATTTGCGCTTGCGTCCGGCGTCAGCCAGCTGTGCGTGATGGGGCAGCCAGAGGAGATCGGCGTCGGTGAAGGTGGTGGGGTCGAAAGTGATGCGGTGAAGGGTGTGGCCGGCGAGAGAAAATGTGCTGTGGGTTGTGTGCATGGTTTTCCCTTCAGTATTGTGCGGCCTGATGCCCTCACCCCGGCCCTCTCCCAAAGGGCTGAGGGTTCCCCACAAATTAATGCGAGCACTGAGCAATCCCCTCGCCCCTCCGGGGAGAGGGTTAGGGTGAGGGGAACATACGGCGGTGGTGGTCATTCCGTTCACTTTATGTTCCTTGCTAC
>NZ_JABMCU010000007.1:0-51360 GCF_013179605.1 Enterobacter sp. CM29
CATATAAATCAAAATGTGATGCACCAGGAATAATAACCAGCTCCTTCGGTTCTTTCGCATTGTCATAAGCCTGCTGGCTGAATTTTCGTGTTTCAGCTTTTTCACCGGCAATTAGCAGCACGGGACGAGGGGAAATCGAATCCATATGCTCCAGTGGATAGTAGGCCATATGGAGTCCTGGACTGGTGACGACATAACGGTTACGGGCATTGGGATGCGCTCCTCTCGGAGTCAGGTAATAATCAGTCGCCTCCTGAACAAAATTAGGCGTACTGGTATTTACCGTATCCCGTGAAGGCAGCAACTGCTGAACCAGTACTGGAGCCCCGCTTGCCTCTTTATTCAGTTGTTCATCCACACTTTGCATTAACTTCATTCGAGCGCTTGCCGTAACCGGCAGGCCTTCAATATCGTTGCGGGTTGCATCGCCAATGTCGTAGGTGACGACACCGGCAACAGCCTTGACGCGTAAATCGTTTTGCGCTTCGTGCAGCGTATAGCCTCCGCCAGCACAAACGCCGAGAGTACCAATGCGGCTGGCATCAACCTGTGGCAGGCTGGCAAGATAGCCTATAGCGCTGCGGATATCCTGTACCCGATCTGACGGATTTTCCAGGTCACGCGGCAACCCACCGCTTTCACCATAGTGCGACGCATCATAAGCCAGAGTAATAAATCCACGCTTTGCCAGCTGCTGTGCGTAAAGCCCGGACGTTTGTTCTTTTACGCCGCCCCAGGGATGCGAGACTACAATAGCCGGATATTTCCTGGCACTGTCATAATCAGGCGGAAGATATAAATTTCCCGCCATGGTGATGTCTCCATTTTTAAACGTTACTTTTTGCGAGCCTGAAACATTGATGCCCTCCGCAACAGTAGAAGGAATTTTTTGGGCAGCCATAACAGAGCCTGCCGCCAGCATTGAAGCACACAAAAGAGAAACCTTAATTAAGGACATGGTTTTACCTCATTGATGAGATTGACAGGAGTCATCGAATAAGCCAAAAGCACAGGTTGAACTGTGAGAAATATATCCGCATACTGTCAGCTTTATTGTTTCAGGCACCCATAGCCAGCCGGAAACTATCAATTCTGATATAATACCGGGACAGGCAAATTCAATTGTTATTGAAGAGCAGCCAGTGCTTATTAATGTACATGAGGCGGACTCGGTTAACCACCCGGCCGTATTTCTTACATTCATAAATGAAATTCATTAATGCCCGTGTTATCTTATCCATAGTATCTGTAGACACCGAGTTGTCCGGAAGGCAACATAGCCGGTGAGGGAGAAAGATGGCACGAGAAGGGTTTAGTGAATTAATCGCACTCATTGCAGTTGCCCAGACGGGAAGTTTTACCCGTGCAGCGGCTCAGCTGGGCATCACGCAACCCGCACTCAGCGCGAGCATACGCGGACTTGAGGAACGGCTGGGAGTGCGTCTTGTCCAACGCAGCACACGAAGCGTTGCGATGACAATGGCGGGCCAGCATCTTGTCGAGCGCCTGATACCGGAGTTTGAGCAGATCACGTATGAACTGGAATCCCTCAATGACTTACGCGATAAACCTACCGGAACGCTGCGCATTACCGCCATTGACTACGTCATACGCTCGGTTCTGTGGCCCCGATTAACCCCTTTTCTGAGACAGTATCCGGACATTACCGTTGAGCTTATCAGCGAGTATGAAAGCGTAGATATTGCTGCCCGGGGGTATGATGCTGGCGTCCGGTTTGGGGCCGACCTGGCCCAGGACATGATTTCCGTTCGCATCAGTGCAGACGTGAAAAATGCGGTTGTCGCTTCAGCAGAGTATTTTACGCGCTACCCGATCCCGCAACATCCGGACGAACTGAGCCAGCACAGCGGGGTTCGTTTACGCATGTCCACCTACGGTGGGTTGTATGACTGGGAATTTGTTGAGGATAACCGCGAGTTCAGCGTCAAAATCAACGGGTCGGTAATATGTAATAACGTTTACGACATACTGGAAGCAGTGAGGCGAGGCTTCGGTCTGGCTTACCTTCCACTGGATATGGTACAGCCCTTGATTGATAGCGGAGAGCTGATTTCTGTACTCCATGACTGGTGCCCTCTCTGGCCAGGGCTACACCTTTATTATCCAAACCGGCGACAGCATTCCAGAGCCATGAGTCTGATGGTGGAGGCACTACGCTTTCATGTGAATGACTGAACCGGATATCGCTGCCAGTCACTTAAACCAGAGCAGCGAATAATCAGTACATGTTGTTAAACAGATTTTTTCCAGAGAACAGGTGACGAAGCATGTCAGGCGAAATATTCCGGGATCTAACTGCATTTATTACCATTGCCCGGCACAGAAGCTTTACCAGAGCGGCCGCAGAGCTCGGCGTTTCGCAATCAGCATTAAGCCATGCCATCCGCAATCTGGAAGAGCGGATCGGGCTGCGTCTTTTGATTCGTACCACACGCAGCGTTTCCCCGACCGAGGCGGGTAAAAGATTGCTGGAACGCGTTTCCCCCAGGCTGGATACGATTGCCCGTGAGCTGACCTCCGTCAGGGATTTGAGCAGTACTATTGCGGGTACGGTAAGAATGACGGTCTCTGATTTTGCCTATAAGACTTTTGTATGGCCACGCCTCAGCGAAACGCTACGCCATTATCCGGACGTCAGGCTTGAGCTCTCTCTGGATGCAGCACTGACCGATATAATTACGGAGAGATTTGATGCCGGTATCAGGGACGGTGATTCGCTTGGCAAAAATATGGCCTCTGTGCGCATCAGCCCGGACTTACGTTATTCAGCAGTTGCCTCTCCCGGTTATGTTCAGGATAAAGGGCTACCGCTTATACCCGGTGATTTAGGCCAGTATTCCTGTATTAATACCCGCTTTACGCCAGGGGGAAGCACAACGCCATGGATAGTGAAGGAAAATGAAACGGGGCAGATTTTACGGCCTGCGGGCCATCTGATCTTTAATTCATATTATGCTGCGATGGATGCAGCGCTGGCGGGTTACGGCATTGCCTTTTTACCGGAGATACTCAGCCAGCCATGGCTGGATTCAGGAAAACTTGTGCCGATCCTGCCTGGATGGTGGGCAGAACGACCGGGTTTTTATATTTACTATCCGGGAGAACGTCAGATGCTGCCTGCGCTCTCCATGATTGTTGAAACGCTGCGATATGAGCCGCCAGTATAATGCCATTTCTGCTCAGAACCGCCTGACCCGGGAAGCAGTAAAAGGCCAGGCTTATCCACCTGGCCGTTACAAAGATCCTTCGTCCCCGGAGCGCATGCCCGAAATACGCCTGATAGCCGGATGTGCAGGTGTGCGGCAGTTCCGATCAAGTCTTTTCCGACGCTACAGACACGCTGAAGAATTATTCTGCACTTAACGTAGCCATATCAATGACAAAGCGATGAGCCATGTCTCCTTTTTCAAGACGGGAGAAAGCATCATTGATGTGCTCTATGTTGATCATTTCACAATCCGGATAGACATCATGTGCCGCGCAGAAATTAAGAAGCTCCTGCGTTTCGGCAATGCCACCAATTAACGATCCTGCAATGCGACGTCGTCCCATAATCAGCGGGACCGTTACGGGTTCTTCCAGCGGACCAACCTGTCCGACAATGATTAACGTACCGTCGACATCCAGCAGAGGAGTGAAGGTATTCACGTCATGTTTGACAGGAGCAGTATCGATAATCACATCAAAAGAACTGGCTGCTTTTTCAAGTTCAGCCTGATCGGTGGAGGCAAGAATGCCTTTCGCACCCAGAGTAATCGCCTCTTTTTCTTTATTACGGCTCCGGCTGATGACCGTAACGTCAGCCCCCATGGCGACAGCGATTTTTACAGCCATATGACCGAGCCCCCCGAGACCAATCACCCCGACACGGCTTCCTGACTTCACATTCCATGTTTTTAAAGGGGAGTAAGTAGTGATACCAGCGCAAAGGATAGGCGCAGTGCGGGACAGATCCATGCCGTCCGGAATTTTGAGCACAAATTCTTCACGGACAACAATATGCTTTGAATAGCCGCCTTGCGTGATTTCGCCGGTTACTCGATCAGGAACCCCGTAAGTGGGTGTCATGCCCTGGCGGCAGAACTGCTCCTCACCGTGGGTACACTGGTCGCACTGCATGCAGCTGTCGACCATACAACCGACCGCGACATTATCGCCAATCTGATATTTCGTGACACCGCTACCCGTCGCTTTCACCACGCCAACAATTTCATGTCCGGGTACCAGCGGATACGACTGCGGGCCCCAGTCGCCGTTCACCGTATGCAGGTCAGAATGACACACACCACAATAAAGGATTTCGATGGCGATATCATTTTCCTTCAGCTCACGTCGGGTAAATTGATAAGGCGCTAATGTCGCACTGGAAGAGAATGCAGCATATCCGACTGTTTTCATAAAACCTCAAATCTGATAATTAATTGATACGTCAAATAAAACGGAAAGCGATAAACAATTTATGGTGTACAAATAAAGCACGAACTAATGATATTTATTTTCCCACCCGTCATGTGATATTGATTATTTACTAGTGTATGGTGCTGCTATCAGATTGCAACATCATAAAACTGATAACACTTATAACTGAAATTAATAAATTACGCACAGCCTCAGATATTCAATTGAGTTTCAGCCGCGATGCTAATCGCGACGGGTCAGATTTTTATCTTCATCCATTTCTACACTCCCGTTAATATTTCTAATCGGATCAGGCTTCCGCTTCAGAATGAAAACTGAATGTACTTTGGTTGTGGCCAACCTGGATAGTTGAGCTTTCCTTGATGCCTCATATTAACACCCTGGCACCATTATAAAATTAAGCCTTTAAGGGTGAACAGAGAATAATTTACCTGTCAGGGATGACATAAAAATACACAATTACAACAAATTATTTGCCTGATCCTCTGAGGGTTGAACATCCACATCAATTTACAGGGGTGAAATGTCAATGAATGTTCAGTTCCGAAACACTACTGGAATTTGCCTTCGCAAGCTCATTAATAAGCTAATGATACATATAATGCTTTCCCGGGGCGGGGTAGTGCACGAAAAAAAACAGCTCGTTAAATATCATATTTTCCCGGCAGCTTTTCTCAGAACAGTTATATCTCTTTTAGGTGATTCCCCGAACATTCTCGTATATTCCCGGCTGAAATGGGACAGGCTTTCGTAACCGACAGCATAGGCTGCTGTGGTGACATCGTAATGATCGGTCAGCATCAGTCGCCTGGCTTCATTGAGGCGCAGCCATTTCTGATACCGGAGCGGACTCATTCCCGCGAGCTGCCTGAAGTGTTGGTGGAAAGAGGGCGTACTCATTTGCACGCGAGCTGCCAGCTCCTCGACACGCAAAGATGATGCTATATTGGTTTTTAACCAGTCGATAGCTTTCCCGATACGGTAGCCATGGCCGTCTACTGCTGCAATCTGTCTGAGATGATCGGACTGATCGCTCATCAAAAGCCGGTAATGTATCTCCCTTTGAATCAGCGGTCCCAGAACAGGTATGGCTTCAGGCTCGTCAAGCAAGGAAAGCAGGCGGCAGAAAGGCTCCAGCAGAACATCAGTCATGGTACCTATACCTACACCTGTACCCGCGTCACGTTTTTTGACAGGCGGCAGGCATCCCTGTGCAATTAATTCCATCAAAACACGCTGGTCAAGTTTATAGGATACTCCAACACAGGGCCGTGAAGCTGTTGCCTGTAACACTTCCGAACTGGCCGGTAAATCGAGTGGGGTTATAAGGAATTTTTCAGCATTATATTCATAGGGTTCACCGCCAACCCACATGATCTTTGCCCCTTCTGCCACCAGTACGATACTCGGCGGTACCAGGCAGCTCACAGGAGGTGCAGGTTCGTTACGCCGGAAGAGTTCCAGCCCGTCGACAGCTGTAGGTAAATCGCCGGTACCGGGTATGCGCCGGGTAATATCCCTGGAAAGCAAGCCGATTAGTTTCTCAACTGACTTGTCTGAAATCATTCTGTATTGTCTCACATTGGTCATGTTTTTGGGACGTCGTCAACTTACCAGTTACGTATACAGAATTATACGCTTTGGTATCAGGTTAAGAGGATCGGGCAAATAATGCAGAGTATTTTAATAACGCATTTCAGGAAATAGCCCCAGAATATTTTTTACATAACTCACCACATCGCCCTGTGTTTACAGAACAGTGTCTTTCCCCTGTCAGATACTGCTCCCCTAGCATAAGGTGTTCAGAGGATGAGATTTGAAATACGTATGATCTCTAAGAGTGTGCAGAATGGATAGTAAACGAACGTTTTCACTCAGCTATGAAGACCTGACCAGTGAGTGTGTGAAGATGATAAAAGAACTTCAGACCAGCGCGGCCAGTCTCGATGGTATTGGTTATGCGCTCGTACAGACAAAAATACAGGCTGTACTGGTTCTCTGGAGCAGACTGGCAACGGCTGGTAAGGCATGCCAGCTCAATTTTGTTATGGACCGACAATACCTTATACAAATGATCGCCGGTAATTCCGTCATCGAAATGCACTGATCGGCAGTCAAATGCTACGCCGACAGTCAGTTGCAGATAACACAGATTGCAACTTGTGAAGCAGAGGAAATATGTCTTACGTTTTCTGCTTTACTCCGCAAAAGCCGAAATATCCGCATGGAAAAAGAGGAAACATTATGTCCTGGAATCCCGAACTTTTAACACAAATTGATGCGGCGGACGACCTGAAAATTGCTCCGTATCACCCCGACATGATAACGACCGGGACGCCAACATGGATTTGGGAGGTGACGGTGGATAACCGCCTTTTCGTCCGTGCATTTAGTGGTACCAGTTCAAAATGGTATCAGGCGGCATTGTCTCAACAAGCAGGTAGGATTCTGGCTATCGGACAGAAATTCGACGTGCTGTTCGCAAAACCATCAGACCCTGAGCTTGAAAGAAAAATCGATCAGGCTTATCAGAAAAAATACTCCGGCAGCAGCTATGTTTCCGCAATGACAGGTACACGTGCAAGAGCGGCCACGGTTGAAATATTACCTTCCTGATTTTTTATTTCAGTAATTCCGCGTTTTCTTTAAGGCGAGAACGTGTCCGGAAAACTTTGATTTCAGCTAAACTGGAGACAAGCATGAAACCACTCATTATAAGTACCCCGGTTAAAATGCTGGCAATTTTCCTGCTGGCCATACTGATGCCACTAAAAGGTGCCATCAGTAAAGAGAAGAGCGCCATAAGGACGCTTGTAATCGTGTCTCATCCGTATCCGGAACGGTCTGTGATGATAAAGGGGCTTCAGCAGGCGGCTGAGAGCGTACAGGGAGTGACTGTTCGTAAACTTGAAACGCTCTATGGTTTCGATACACGCAAGATAAACGGTGATGAGGAGAGGCGTATCACGCGCCAGAATGACCGGATAGTATTTATCTTTCCAACTCACTGGTTCAACATCACACCCATGATGAAAGCGTATATGAATGATACCTGGGGTAGCGTTGGTCCTGATTTATGGAAGGGTAAAGAAATGCTTATCGTTACTACTGCTGCCGGTGACGAATCAACATACGGAAAAAATGGCAGAACAGGTATCGAGCTTGCCGATGTATTCACACCAATGAAAGCCAGTGCATTACATGCAGGCATAACATGGCTACCACCTCTGGTTTTCCAGGGCGTAAGTGCCAGCCATTTGCCTGAATACCAGCGCCAGCTCATTGAGCGCCTGACTAAATAAATCTCATACACTATGATTAAACGCTTCTTAATCGGAAGCGTTTTCCTGCCATGTGGTATCTACTGATCAAGTACATACATCTGGCACATTTCGTATATTTGAAGAAAATAGCTCCTAAACATAACGTCTCTTCAAGAAGAAGATAGAGGGATAGGTAAATGTATGATTAATCGTATCCTGTGGCCGGTTATGAACTAAATGACCGACGAACTGAATTTAACATAATATACATTATGCGTACTTAGATTGAATACGAGTAAATCCAGCCAGTTCAGACCCATCCTTGTTCTGCTCATTCCGCGCATCATGTCCCTCTGTTCTGTGCCATCAACGTTCATAACTGTCGTTACGGTCTTGCGTGATCTCCACGGCAGTCACCTGTACATCCTTAAAGCGCAGCTCATCCACACCAGAAATTTTCCCGAACTCTGACGCGTCAATCAAAATCCCCTCCAGCGTTAACCCGACCACAGGACGCTCCGGATATCCCTCGATGAAAAATGCCCGCGAAAAGCATTTGCTGTCTGATCGACGCGCCGTCATATTTTTAATCGTCAGTCCGCTGACCGCAGTAAGACCGGCTTCGCCCTCAACACCTTCAGCCAGCTTGCGCCAGTGTTCTGGTTTATCAGATAAATTGCTCTGGTCGCCATAGCTATACTGCGGAAACCAGTTCAGTTGGATCAGCACCGGAAAACGCACGTCCGTAAGCCGTAGATTTTGTACGGTGATATCACGGATAAATCCGCCCCGGTTGCGAGCAGATTTAATGCGAAACCCGACGCCCGTTCCGTTAAACGCGTTATCTTCTATCAGGACGCGTTCAATGCCACCTGAAGTTTCACTCCCCAGTGTGATCCCGGATCCCTTATTCAGCGTACATCCTCGAATCACTATATCCCGCGCGGCACGAGCTTTTTGCGCCGCTTCGCGTCCTCGTCCTGATTTGATGCAGATATTGTCGTCATTGCAGGACACAATGCAGCGTTCAATCCGCACCTGTTCGCAGGAGTCGACGTCAATCCCGTCGGTGCTCGGCCCCGCAGAATTGCTGATTTGCACGCCCTCAACCGCGATATGGCGCGAATAACAGAGGTGCATGTTCCAGAATCCGGACTCCCGACTGGTAAAATCACGCAGCAGAATACTCTGGCTTTCAAAGACCAGGATATTGCGCGGGCGCTGACAGTCATAATCAACAACCCAGCGCAATCCTCTTGCGCTGTAATCGCCGACCATGCCGCTGCGCTCGTCATCGCCCCAGTAGCGTTGCCACCAAATTGCACCCTGCCCGTCTATCGTGCCTGTACCGGTAATGCTGACGTTTTCACAATCGATGATATTAATAATGCCTGCCGGCCAGCGCATATCAATGCCGGCCACCCGGGTATTTATCAGGGGATAATCAGCCAGATCCTGGCTTCCAACGAGCTGTG
The DNA here is from genome assembly GCF_013179605.1 of Enterobacter sp. CM29. Taxonomy (NCBI): domain Bacteria; kingdom Pseudomonadati; phylum Pseudomonadota; class Gammaproteobacteria; order Enterobacterales; family Enterobacteriaceae; genus Enterobacter; species Enterobacter sp. CM29. The sequence continues at coordinate 9,179 of NZ_JABMCU010000007.1, forward strand.
CACCAGCGTCCAGGCGAAGTGAAACACCGCTTTTCAGAAACAACGCTCCGGTCAGAAAACGGCCTTGCGGAATAACGATGACATCGTTCTGTTGAGCACTATTTATGGCCTGCTGAATGGCGGATGTTGCCAGGCGTTGCGCGGTTGGGTCCGCGCCATACGCCAGAATGGAGATCGCTTTCATGGCTTTTCCTTAAACAGATGAAAGCCTTAGTCTAGGAATCCGCGTGATGGATAACCTTTGTCTGTTTGACAGCCACGCAGTCAGGCTGGCAAAAAAGCGGATATTTACTGGCTGGCGATCACCGCAACGCCCTTTTCTTTCATAGCGTTGACCCAGCGTTCATCCGTTGTGTTTTCAACAACGAGCGTATTCACCAGCGACAAATCGCCAATCACAAACGCTGAGGCCGTGTTGATCTTTTCCGGTGAGGCCAATACCACCGTTTCCGCCGCTCTGCCGGAAAATGCACGTTTGATGCATGCTTCTTCATAATCTCCGGTGGTCAGCCCGGCCTCAGGATGCACGCCGGTGACACCCATGAAAAACAGATCCGCATGAATATTGTTGATGCCTTCAATAGCGGCCGCGCCGACCGTGACGATGGAGTGTTTATACAAACGACCGCCAATCAGGATCACCTCTATGCACGGATGGTTGACCAGCCCCAATGCAATACCCGGGCTGTGCGTCACCACGGTTACCCGCAAATCTGGCGGCAAGAAGGTAATAAGTTCTGAGGTGGTCGTCCCGCCATCAATGATCACCACCTGCCCCGGTGAAATGAGCTGCGCGCCCCGACGTGCCACGCGTTTTTTTGCATCCATTTTAACGGACTGACGCTCGGCAAAAGGCGCAATCGCTGAAGATGCCGGAAGCGCGCCGCCGTGGACACGCTGCAAACGCCCTTCTGCCGCCAGTTCACGTAGATCCCGGCGGATAGTGTCCTCAGACACCGAGAAAAAGAGGCTGAGCGCAGTTGACTGGACCTGGCCTTCCGCCTCCAGCTTTTCCAGAATCAACTGTTTACGCTGACTTGTGAGCATGAATTATTCCTGATGTTGCACGATAATTATTGTAATTACACGAAAATGCTGTTTATGATGCATACTCTACGAGAGGAGAGCCAAACGTGCAATCAAAACGTGCAGATATACGCATCATCAACAGCGAAACGTTGTCCGACAACTGGTATAACCTGAAAAAATACACTTTTGACCTCCAGCGCAGCGATGGTGACTGGCAGCGGCAAGAGCGTGAAGTGTATGACCGCGGGAATGGCGCGACGATCCTGCTCTATAATCGCGACAGCAAAACAGTCATTCTTACACGTCAGTTTCGTTTCCCTGTGTTTATCAATGGTCACGAAGAGGATCTCATTGAGGCGGCTGCCGGGTTGCTCGATAACCTTGACCCGGAAAGCCGGATTAAGGCCGAAGCGGAAGAGGAAACCGGGTATAAGGTGACGCGCATAGAGAAAATTTTTGAGGCCTATATGAGCCCGGGCTCCGTTACCGAAAAACTCTACTTCTATCTGGCGGAATATCACCCGCAGGATCGGACCAGCGCGGGCGGTGGCGTTAAAGCAGAGGGGGAAGATATCGACGTGCTGGAAATGACGCTGGACGACGCGCTTCGTGGCATCGAGAATGGCCAGATCGTCGACGGTAAAACCATCATGCTGCTTTATCACGTGGCCCTGAAAGGCATTTTATAATCTCACGTTTATCCGGATACCTGCCCCTGCGCAGGTATTTGCCTGTGCTATTCTTGCTGAACACCTCAACATGGAGATGCGAAAATGGCCGACTGGGATCCTTCTCTATATCTACAATACAGCGCAGAACGCACACGTCCCGCCGCTGAGTTACTGGCCCGGGTGCCGCTTGCTGATATAATCTCTGCCGTGGATTTGGGCTGCGGGCCAGGCAACAGCACCGCGCTGCTGAAACAACGCTGGCCTTCAGCGCAGATAGCCGGTGTGGATAACTCCCCGGCGATGCTGGAGGAAGCCCGACAGGCCCTGCCAGACTGCCACTTTGTTGAATCGGATATCCGTCACTACAAACCTGACCAGCCTCTCAGCCTGATCTACGCCAATGCTTCCCTGCAATGGATCCCGGACCATTACCACCTTCTGCCGCATCTGGTTTCACTGCTCCAGTTAAACGGCGTGCTGGCGATACAAATGCCTGACAACTGGCTTGAGCCGACGCACGCCCTGATGCGTGAAGTTGCCTGGGAACAGGGCTACCCCGATCGTGGCCGCGAGCAGCTGCCGGGTATTCATGCCTACTATGATATTCTGACGGACGCGGGATGCGACGTGGATATCTGGCGCACCACCTACTTTCATCAGATGAGCTCTCATCAGGCGATTATTGCCTGGGTCAGCGCGACGGGGTTACGGCCGTGGCTACAGGATCTCAACGAGAGCGAGCAGCAAAACTTTCTGAAACGCTACCTCGAGCTGCTGGAAGAGCAGTATCCGCTCCAGGAGAACGGGCAGATACTGCTGGCTTTTCCGCGCCTGTTTATGGTTGCTCAGCGGGTTCCGTAAGCCGAATCAGGAACGCGCTTCCTTGAGCAAATGCTGAATTACAGCCTCCTGCTTGTCGTAGTTGCCTTCGCCAAACGAGGTGTAACGCAGTTGCCCTTTCGCATCGAAATAGTAATGTGCTGGCCAGTACTGATTACCGAACGCGCTCCAGATTTTGTAGTTATTATCCGTCACTACGCGGTACGGCAACTGCCATTCGTTGACCGCGTTTTTCACCGATGATAACGGCTTTTCCCAGGGGTATTCAGGGGTGTGGACGCCAATCACCACCAGACCTTGTGACTCATATTTCTTCGCCCAGTCTCGAACATGCGGAAGGGTATGCTGGCAGTTGATACAGTCCCAGGTCCAGAAATCGATAAGCACAACTTTCCCCCGCAAGGCCTTAGACGTGACAGGGTCACCGTTTACCCAGCCCGTACCGCCGCTTAATGATGGTAGCTGGCTGCTCGGCGTTGCGTCAGCGACTGGTTGCAGTTTCACCTGCGTGGAGGATGGTTGCGCAAGGCTCAACAGAGCGTTTTCCAGCTGGTCGGTAATACCGCTGGCGCCTTTCAGGACCGACGTCATTCCTGAGGCGTTGAAAGCCACGGCGGCTAACATCATCACCCCTGCGCCCTGACGCAGACGCTCCATCAATGCGGATTTGGCTCTCAGAGGGGTTATCAGCTTACGGCCCCCCGCGACAAGCAGCCCCAGCATCAACGCGCACCCACTGCCGTAAGCGGCTAACAGCGCTCCGGTTGCGATGGCCGAGTGGCCAGTAATGTTAATGCCGAAGATCGCCCCGAGAATCGGTCCTGCACAGGGGGACCACAGAAGTCCAACGGCCAGCCCTGCCAGAAAAGCCGAAAACATGCCGTGTCGCTGAACGCTGTGGGTGTTAAGAACGTTCCCCGCGCTGACCGCCGGGCTGGCAATGCGCTGAGCGAACTGCGGGAAGATCAGGGCCAGGGCGGCAATGCTCAGTACCAGCAGCGCAATCCAGCGACCGATAACGGTGGCGTCAGCGATCCAGTCACTGGCAACCGTTACTACCATCGCCACAAACGTGAACATCACTATCAATCCCGCCAGAAGCGCCAGAATGTGTTTGCGCTGCCCCTGAAAGCCGGCGAACAGCAGAGGAATAACGGGAAGCGTGCACGGGCTGAGCAGGCTAATCATGCCGCCTAAAAAAGCGATTATCAGAAACATAACGACCTCACGATACAGTTGCTGCGAAGGTGCAGTGAGGTCATTTCACCCTGCGAATGTGTTCAGGCCGTGTGCAAAAAACTGAATTTTGTCTGCCTTCGTATCCGCACGGCGCGCAGATACACAGGCGTACAATTAAACGCGCGGAAGAGTCACGCTTACGGCCAGCCCGCCCTCTGCCCGGTTTGCAAGATGCAATTTCCCGTCAAGCTGGGCGGTGAGCTGCGCGGCAATGGCGAGGCCTAACCCGGTGCCGCCCGTTTCGCGGTTGCGCGACGTTTCAACCCGGTAGAACGGCTGTAACACCGCCCCCAGTTCTGCCTCCGGGATGCCGGGGCCGTTATCCATAATGCGGATCGCTACCTGCCTTTCATCTTCATCAATCTCTATTACCGCGCTATGGCCAAACTTGAGCGCATTATCCAGCAGATTGGTCATTACCCGGCGCAATGCCTGGGGGCGGGTGACGATCGGCAGACGTGTACTGCGTGCATGAAACTGCACGTTTTTACCAATGTCCTGATAATCACTGGCGATGCTGTTAACCCACGCGTTCAGCTCCAGCTTAAGCGTGGTCTCTTTCAGTGATTCTGATGACCGGGCATAGGCAATACCTTCTCGTACCAGGCGCGACATATTATCCAGGTCGCTCAACAACTTATCGTGGAGTTCGGGCTGATCCGCCATTTCGACCCGCAGCTTCATACGCGTGATGGGCGTCTGAAGATCGTGAGAAATGGACGCCAGAATCTGCGCGCGTTCACGCAGATAAGTTTGTATCCGCGACTGCATCTCATTAAAAGCCTGCGCCGCCTGTCGCACCTCAACCGGACCTTTTTCAGTCATAGGAGAATGGGCCGCAGGATCGAGGGAATCAACCGCGAGCGTGAATTGCAGGAAAGGCCGGACAACCTGGCGCACGGCAATCCAGGAGCAGAGCGCGACAAGTAACAACTGAAGAACCAGCACCACGGGTAACCAGCTGGCGACTGGCGGCATGCGCGGGATCAGATCGATAGTGAGCGGTGCGCCGTCGCGGAGCGTCAGATGGGCCTGAATGTGGGAAACAGGCCCCGGCACTGCCGTAAACTGGAGCGGATATTGAACTGAAAGCGTCTCTTTCAGGGTGCGAATCGCATCCCGCGAGCGCTTGTCCGTTGGCGCAGCGCCTGCCTGGCCGGGACCAAGGATATAACGATAATTACCGCGACCGAGCCGTTCCAGCCACTCTGGCCGCTCTTTGGCCGGAAGCCGGTCGAGAATGGCCACGCTGGTCGCCACGTCATTCTCAAGATTGCCCAGCATAACCGTGCGCGCGCTGTGCATTCGCTCAACCATGACCAGCGTCAGGCTGAGCGCGTTAGCCAGCAAGAGTCCAAGCAGCACAATGATCAGCAGCCGGGCCAGTAAGGTGCGGGGCCACAGCGTCATTCATTGGCCTCGACGATGGTCACCGGCATAGTAAAAACGTAGCCTTCGCTGCGAACGGTTTTAATGTAGGCTGGCGAGCGGGCATCTTCATTCAGGCGCTGTCGCACGCGGCTCACCAGGAGATCAATCGAACGCTCAAACAGCTCGGCATCACGTCCCTGCGTCAGGTTCAGCAGTTGATCGCGGGTCAGCACCCGTTGAGGATGATCGAGAAATACACGCAGAAGGCGATATTCCGCCCCGCTGAGCGCCACAACCATCCCCTCGTTATCAATCAGATGACGCGCCACGGTATCCAGCTGCCATTCACCGAACACCACCAGGCGCCCTGCCTCGGTCACCTGAAGATTAGGCGGCATAGTACGAAAACGGCGCAGGATAGTTTTGATACGCGCCAGCAGTTCGCGGGCCACAAACGGTTTTACCACATAATCGTCGGCGCCCATCTCCAGCCCCAGGATCCGGTCCATGTCCTCGTTGCGCGCGGTGAGCATCAGGATCGGCAGATCCTTATGCCTGCTGCTGCGCAGCTGTCGACACACCGTCAGGCCATCATCACCGGGCATCATCACGTCCAGCACCACCAGGTCGATATGCTGTTTGTCGAGCACCATGCGCATCTCTTTTCCGTTCGCCGCACCAGAGACGTGATAGCCGGATTTCACGAGGTAATCGACAATCAGTTCACGAATATCCCTGTCGTCATCGACGACAAGGATGTGATCAATATGCTCCACCGCAGGCTCCTGATTAAGAGGTAACGGATTGAAAATAGCACATATCAGAGCTTATCCGCGTCGACAACTGCTTTAACAAAGTCCTGCGGATCTTCTTGCGGCGGGTTGTGGCCCACCGTTGCGCCGAAAGTACGGTGCTCATATTTTCCGGTAAATTTCCCGGCATAGGCCGCAGGTGCAGGGTGTGGCGCCCCGTTATTACCGCCTTCGATGGTGATGGTCGGCACCGTAATGTTCGGCAGCGTCGCCAGTTTTTGTTCATAGGCGTCATATTTAGGCTCCCCTTTTTCCAAACCCAGACGCCAGCGGTAATTACTGAGCGTGACGGCAACGTGGTCCGGGTTATCGAGGGATTTGGCGCTGGCATTGAAGGTGGCATCGCTGAATTTCCAGTCCGGCGAAGCCTGGGACCAGATCAGCCGGGCAAAATCGTGCGTATTTTTAGCATAGCCTTCCGCCCCGCGCGGCGTGGCGAAATAGAACTGATACCACCACTGAACTTCTGCCTTCGGCGGTAAAGGCTGTTTGCCAATCGCCTGGCTGCTGATCAGGTAGCCACTTACCGAGACCAGCGATTTCACCCGTTCCGGCCAGAGCGCCGCAACGATATCCGCCGTACGTGCACCCCAGTCATAACCGGCAAACACCGCCTGTTTGATATCCAGGGCGTCCATCAGGTTGACGATGTCTTTCGCCATTGCCGAAGGCTGGCCGTTTCGCGGCGTTTTATCAGAAATAAAGCGCGTGGTGCCGTACCCGCGCAGGGACGGCACAATGACACGATACCCTTTCGCGGCCAGCGCGGGGGCCACTTCAGCGTAGCTGTGAATGTCGTACGGCCAGCCATGCAGCAGGATCACTGGTTGCCCGTCTTTCGGCCCGATATCGACATAACCGACGTTCAGATCGCCGGCGTTAATTTGTTTTACCTGGTTAAAAGCCGACGAGTAATCCTTACCCATCGCTTCTGCCTGACAGGACATTAAGGTGCCAAGCGAAACGGTCAATGCGACTGCTGAATATGCGAGTTTGTTAAACATGATGTTATCTCCGGGTAAGTTCAGTTGACGGAGATATAACACCATGGGTTTGTATAGGGGATGTGTGCGGAGGCGGTTTTATTGCATACCTGTGTATGTATCACAGAGGCAGATACAGTGTGATACAAATCCGGTTAAAGGGTGATTCGGTAACGGACGTAATCGTCGGCTTCACCAAAGTGATCATACAGCTTACGCGCCGGATTGTGCATGCGGGTTACCCAGTAGAGTTTTGACCACCCTTCCCGCTTACCCTCATCGATCAGGGCGTCGATAAGCGCTTTACCCGCCCCTGCGCCACGTTCGGCAGCGTCAACAAATAGATCTTCCAGATAGGGGTAAGTTTGGATATCGAAAATTATGTACGTTAAGGTTAATTTTTTGCCATCACGTCATTAGTATATTCACAAACAGACTCGCCATTATTGACTGTATGCTGGAGATTCAGCTCCGTTAAGTAGCCGTCTGCCAGATACAAAACCCGGTCTGCAGAGGCTATGGTTTCCGGGCGATGGGCTATCAGCAGAACAGGAAGCCCCAGTTGACGTAAGGTCTGGCTTATCCGGATTTCACTCTCAACATCAAGGTGGCTGGTCGCTTCATCCAGTAACAGGAATCCCGGTTTCTTGTACAACGCCCTTGCCAGCAGAATGCGTTGTTTTTGTCCTCCGGAAAGCCCTCCGCCGGTTTCACCAATCAGCGTCTGATACCCCATCGGCATTGCCATAACATCGCTGTCGATAAGTGCCAGTCTTGCGCACTGGATCATTCGTTCATAATTTCGGTCATCACTGAAAAAAATAATGTTATCTGCTACAGAACCTTTGAAAAGATGGTCATCCTGCAGTACGGTACCGATACGCTGACGAACCTGAAAATAATCCGGATGCGTATGCAATATGCCAAATGCCCTGATCCTGCCCTCATCAGGGATGTGGATCCCAAGGATAAGCTTCACCAGTGTCGTTTTCCCGCATCCGGATTTACCTGTAATGGCAACGACTTCTCCGGGATTGAGTGTCAGCGACACCCCGCCGATTATCGGATTTTCCCCTCCCTTGTGGCTGAAGATGATGTGCTCAAGTACTAGAGGAGCATGAGCATATTCATCCATCTCCCTGCGGGATACAGAAGGAATGTGCGAAGCGTTGTTATGCTCACGAAAAGGCTGTTGCTGAAGGCCTTCTGTCGGGGTCAGTACAATATCAGCCAGTCGTTCGTTGTAAACATCGAGCATACGCCAGGAAAAAAACTTATCAGTCAGGCTACTGATACTGGAAGAAAAACGCGTCTGATAGGATAAATAAGCAACCAGCATGCCGACGGTGAAGGTACCATTCAATACCTCCCCGGCGCCTTTCCACAAAATGATTGCTGATACCACGCTGCCGGTAAGAGTGTGAGCAATGTCATAGCACATCAGCAGACGGCTCTGACGCAACTGCGTATTTCTGCGGGCAACGTTGAGATTCAGCCAGGCGGCCTCACGATGTGCCGTCACACCGTTAATTCTCAGGCTGAGGATCCCGTTGAGTGTTTCAAGAAAATGCCCGGACTCCTTGGCACCTGCATCCCAGGCATCTTCTGCCGACTGTCGAAGGGACGGATACCACAGTGCCCTCAACACACCATAGAAAATGGCTGCAAGTACGGCGATCAATGTCATTTCAGGACTGTACAGCAGCATCATGCAAAGCGCAGTCACCACGAGAAACACATCCAGAATACCTTCCAGCACTTGCGTAGTCAGCGCCTGCTGGATGGTATCTACCGCCTCAAAACGAGCATTAATACTCCCCTTACTGCGTGCATCAAACCAGGCCAGAGGAAGATGGACCAGATGATGGAAAACCCGTGCTGTCCACTGCATGTTAAAATTGACGGACAGTGTAATACTCGCCCACTGGCGGGCCAGTGACAGCAGCATCTGGGTCAGTGACATCAGCAGAAGCGCAATAATAATGACGGTCAACAAACTCTGGTCGGCAGCCACCAGGACTTCATCAATCACCAGCTGGTTGAGAAGCGGGCTTCCCAGTGTCAGGATTTCGAGTGCCACGGCAAAAACGATAATTCGCGACATTGCCGACAACAGACCCGGTGTTTTACCTGTCAGTTGGCGCAGATGGATTTTTTTCCTTTCATCCCGAGCGGTAAAATCACTGGCTGGCATCAGCTCCAGCGCGACGCCGGTGAAATGTTTTCCAGCATCCTGTAGGGAGAGCGTTACTTTTCCCTTTTCCGGATCATGAATAACCAGCCTGCTTCCGCGAACTTTATGTAGCACAACAAAATGATTCATGTTCCAGTGGAGAATACACGGGAGAGAAAGGGATCTTAGGTCCTCAAGCTCCAGCCGAACTGCCCGGCTGGATAATCCGATACCGGCCGCACATTCAGTCAGTCTCTGCAGGGTCATCCCTTGTGAGCTGATACTGAAACGTTCGCGCAGTGTGGGTAAGTCTGTTTGCAGACCATGCCAGCAGGCCATCATGACCAGGCATGCCAGACCACATTCCGCTGACTCTGTCTGTCGGGTGAGAGGAAGCTGTTTTCTCCCGGTCCATTTGAGTGTATCCATCACAGCTTTCCTTTCAGGCTCCAGAGCGGCTCAGTCAGCCACTCCCACAAATTGCGGGTATCCAGGCTGACATCCCCCTCAAGAACCATGCCGGGGCGCAGGGCTTCCTGTTTCCCATAAGCCAGAATAAAAGTATTTTCAGGTTCAACGATGACGCGGTAATGACCTTCATTCTCCTTCCAGGTCACAGGAGATACGGAGAGTAAATCAGAAGATGTCAGCGTTGTATGGCTTATTTCACGGATAGTCCCGTACTGCACACCAAACTTCTGATAGGGGAAGGCAGAGAACCGCAGGGCAACACGCTGCCCCGCCTGAATAAAGCCAGCATTCTGACTGGTAGCATAGAGTTCTATCTGCAAACGGGCATTGTCGGGAATGAGGGTCATGACAGGTTCAGATGCCCTGACAGACTGTCCCTGTCTGACCAGCACGGCAGCAACGGTTCCGGATACCGGTGAAGTCAGCGTGAAATTTTCCTTACCTGCCAGTTCGTCCTGCTGTTGCCTGATAACCTGCAACTGCCTGTCCATTTCAGCCTTCCGGCTTTCACCCTGAACGATGAGATGGTCAAGGTCGTCTTTAGCAGCCTCCATCGCGGTGTGCAGTTGCAGAAGCCCCTGACGCTGATCCTCAACGTTTTGCTGTGACGTTGAAACGTCAATCTGCTTCTGCTGGTATTCGATATCTGATACGTAATGCGTATCAGCAAGTTTCTTATAGCGCTCCATAACAGACACGGCCAGCGCAGCCTGATGCACGGCAAGTGACAGACGCTTTTCTGCACTTTTAACCTGAGGTTTCAGGAAAACTATTCGCTGTTGTATGGCATGCTGCTGCTGACTGTTGTCACGCAATTCCAGGGTCTGTTGAGAAGTCAGCATTGTAAACTGAGTTTGTAGGGAAAGTCTTATAGCAGCGAGTGTACCTGCCCCTGTTCGTTGAAATGTTCACCGCTGATATGATAAAGAGTCTCACCGGCAATAATGTGTTGACCTTCTGAGGCGGTCAATTTGGTTACGTAGCCAGCATATTGAGGAGTGATTTTTACCAGCCCGGATGAGGGCATAACGATTCCGGAAAGGTGAGCCTTACGTGTATAGCTACCATAAAGAATAAAGAGTATCAGGCACAGAAATATGAATAACGTTGTGAGTGCGCTTACTGATAAACCGAATGACGCAGGTAAGACAATCTCACCATAATCAGAATCTGTTTGATGATTTAAAGCCTCTTCCCTGAAGATATTCATATCCCAAATACCCTTCAAAAATTTAACGACAAAACAAAAGCATTCATGCACGAATGAATTATAATAGGATAAAAAAGCCCTCTGCTTCTTATTCTAACTATTAATAGCAATATTGACACCAAAAAAAAGAATGGATTGATCTAATATGTTATAATACTGTCCATGCATCAGACAAAAAGACAATGAAGTCAATATACATGGGATAATATACTTTTTATTAAAAATTGAGTGGAAAACACCGAAGATACAGCCCCTGTATATAATCTCCTCATAATATGGGACTACGAAGGTGGCTATTATAAATGCTATAAAACTAATATGGGAAGGTCCATAATGATATAAATTATCCCTGTAAAGATAAACATTATACTGAACCAGCAAAATGACAAACAACACAACAATAGAAAATTTTATTGAAGTTAAATCTCTACTTGGGCGTAATTTAAAACCATCCAACTTCCTTAAGTAAAAAATATACAAGAAAAATGCAATTGAAAATTCCGCAATAAACAATAAGAAAAATGACACATCGAGAGTAAGATAGCGGAGGGTTATGGATGGCGATAACGTAATTATTATTGAGATAACAGACGCAATAAAAAGAACAATTACGTTTTTCTTACTATAAATGAATGGATAGACATGCCTAAAGATTATCATGTTCAACCTATTATTAATTCATATTTTATATAAGAATCAACAAATATGGTTATGATATCGTAATCATTTTTTGATATCATGCACTTTAACTTCAGTGAACATTTGTAATGATTCCATTCTGCAACACAACAATTTTTATCGGAGTGTACTTTATTTACTTTTAAACCTATTCATCAAGTTAACGCCCCATCGAGTTACTGCTATTAATACAATCAACGCAATAAGAAACCTTGATATAATCCCTGGCCGTGATACTTCGTCAAACTCAAGAACTTCAGCGTATTTCAAAAGGGTAAATGCGATAATGAAAAAAAATAAGTAAATTAGGAAATTTAAAAATTGTTTCATGCTTAACCCGATACTTGTGATTACATTAACTTTATCAAAAATAATAGCTCATCATGACTACTTCGAATAATCATTAAATATCGAAACACCTAGAATAACATTCAGTTATAATGAGCTTTTAAATTATTATCACACACAACTCAAATTACTTATCAACGGCATTGTCCGGGGCCGTTGTAATTATTATTTTTATCTTTACTACCACGATCTGAAAAACTATCTTTTGTGCACTGGCCAGCTATAGCTCCACCAATTACCCCAGCGGTCATACCCACTGGCCCCCCAGGAGAGCCGGCGATTAGACCACCGATGATTCCTGCGCCGCATGAGTCAACGCCCTTGTAAATAGAGCCATTGTTTCCTTTTTAATTACCAGATTTAGAGCTGGTGTTACGACTACCGGCACCTTCATAATTACCGCTTCCATTGCCGCCACTTACTAATGCTATCTCATTAAGGCTTAATGCTCTTATATTCGACATAAATCATCTCCATTTAATTTAGTTTTGCATTTTGTGCTAAAAAAATATCTTACATTACTTAATGTAAAGAAAGTGTATTTATGTAAGCAAATGTAAATAAGCTATTGAACTTCGTAAACCGTAGCTCCATTTGGGAGCAGTTCAGCTCCTGCATGGGCAGGCCTATAACACGAAATCGACCTGGAGGTACGGTAATGTTCAGGCATCTTTTCTGACGTCCAGCGCGCAATCACTTCTGCGTCGTAACAGATTTTACAGCCATGGCGCATCGCTTCGTTACGGACGTGCCAGAGTGTTTCGGCTTCTTCGGGCCTGGCTTTTCTTGGCATTACATACTCCTTTATGGATAAATCTGAATAACAAAAGCACGACCAACTGGAATGTGATATTGATGAAATATCAGAACCCAAACAAATGATAACGCTCAAATATGGAGATCACCGGATGACGATACCCACGCTTACAACAGAACGCTTATTACTTAAACCCCTTGTTGCCGCCGATGCCGTCCAGATCCAGCAACGCTATCCGCGCTGGGAAATTGTCCGCTATATGGTGGCTTCAGTCCCCTGGCCCTACCCGGAAAACGGTGCAGAAAATTATGTCAACAACGTTGCACTGCCCGATATGGCCAAAGGGATTGCGTGGTTCTGGACGATTCGCAGCCGTGAAGCGCCTGATGAACTGATGGGGTTAATTTGCCTGTACGACGTCGAAGACAACAACCGGGGCTTCTGGCTCGCGCCGGAATTTCAGGGACAGGGATTTATGCGTGAGGCGAGTATCGCGGCAACGGATTACTGGTTCAATACGCTTAACAAAGCGGTGTTACGCGCGCCGAAAGCGGCGGCCAACAGCCGCTCCCGACGTATTTCAGACAGCAGCGGCATGCGGCTCATCAGGACAGAGAAGAAAGCCTATGTCAGCGGCCTGCTGGACTCGGAGCTGTGGGAAATCACCCACGACGAGTGGAATGCCCGTCAGGTCAGCTGATAATGCTTATCCGGCATTAGCCTTTCAGGGATGTTCTCTTCATCGTTCATCTGCAACAGATCGCGCTCCATCATGTTGCAGATTGCGTCCAGCGGCAGATCGTTATCTTCTGTCCCAAACGGATCTTCCAACTCTTCCGCCAGCGTATCAAGCGAGATAAAAGTGTAGGAAATCAGCGCAGAGACAAAGGGCGTCATGTAATGCAGATCAACAACCAGCGCAAACGGCAGCATGATGCAGAACAAATACACCGTTCGGTGCAGGATCAGCGTATAGGCAAACGGGACTGGCGTATTGGCGATACGCTCACAGCCTGCCAGCACGATGGACATATCGTTCAGGCGGTTGTTGAGGCTGTGAAACAGGATGTCTGAAAGGTGCCCGCTGCGCCGCCGCACGGCCAGCCACTCCCCCATGATCAGCAGGATACGGTTCGCCGGCGAGTTGGCATCCATCACTTTGCGTAAATCGTCTGGAGCCAGATAGCGGGACAGCTGATCGGCATTGGTTTCTCTGCGCAGTGTCATACGCAGACAGTTAGCAAACGCGATTTGCAGGCGGACAAACTCTCCAAGATGTTTATCATCCGGCAAGGTGTTTTTTACCTCGCGAAACAGCGAGCGCGCCGCTATCATCAACTGCCCCCAAAGCAGACGCGCCTCAACGTAGCGCGAATAACAGGCGTTATTGCGAAATCCCAGGAAGATGGCGATAGCCACGCCCAGAATGCTGAACGGCGCGACGGTAAAGCGGATACCCAGCGAGGTGTACCACGGCAGCATGACAATCACGGCGATGGAAAGCAGGAAGTTAAGCAGCAGTCGGGTATAAATTTTGGGAAGTACCGAACCATGCCAGACAAAAATCAGTTGCAGCCAGTGCTGTTGAGGACGAACAATCATAATCAGCTTCAGAAAAGTAAAGAGCGCGGCTATTAAACGTGATCCTCATCACGGTTGCAAGCATGTTAATAGTTCATTGCATTTTCTGACCTGTTAAGCCCTGACCGCACGGTGCTGCCTGTGCTTTTTAAAAAAAGGATGTATAGTATGTTGTAACTAATAATGGTCTGTAAAAAACCCGGCAAACGCCGGGCATTATGATTAGCAGAGCGGTTTCACCGCCTTGCGCATGCCTTTGCGTAAAATTGCATCCAGATCCTGGGCAACCTGGTCTACCAGTCCGTTCACCAGAGTGAGATCCTGTTCCCAGTGCTCGCTCACGCTTAACACCGACGATACCAGTTCACGGGTAGTGACTTGTTTGTCGTGATGTTGCGTCCACAGCTGCTGGTAACGTTCAAGCCAGTGCGCATCGTCCTGCACCGGATAGCGCTCACCGTTGCGCTCGGCACGGTAAAATGCAATTAGCGCCGCCAGGGCAAAGGTCAGACGTGCTGGCAGTTCACCGGTCGCCTTCTGCCCTGCCAGCAGTTGCGGCAGAATGCGGGTGCGGTATTTGGTCATCCCGTTCAGTGCAATCGACAGCAGCTGATGCTTAATATACGGATTACGGAAACGCCCCGTTACGGCACTGGCGAAGGAGTGCAGCTCATCGCGCGGCAGATCCAGGACCGGAATAATCTCTTCATAAATAGCCTTCTCTACGAACGCGCAAATCTCCCCGTCGTTCATGGCTTCCCCTACCGTATCCAGCCCGGCCTGAAAAGCGACCGGAACCAGCGCCGTGTGTGCGCCGTTGAGGATCGCCACCTTACGCTCTTTATAAGGCTTGATATCGTCAACAATCAGGACGTTGAGCGGGTATTTATCCAGGCGCAATTCAGCTGAAAGTGATTTT
Organism: Enterobacter sp. CM29; assembly: GCF_013179605.1. NCBI lineage: Bacteria > Pseudomonadati > Pseudomonadota > Gammaproteobacteria > Enterobacterales > Enterobacteriaceae > Enterobacter > Enterobacter sp. CM29. The sequence continues at coordinate 24,261 of NZ_JABMCU010000007.1, forward strand.
GGCCCCTGAATAACAAACAGGTAGAAATGTTCTGCCGTGTCGAGGAAGCTGTCGTGATAGCCCAGCCCGGCTTCCAGCTCTGCCACCTCATCACGCGGATAGCCGGTAACAATGCGGTCAACCAGCGTCGAGCAGAAGGTGTTAGCGTTATTCAGCCACGCAATGAATGCCGCTGGCAGCGCCCACTCCTGTGCATAGCGCAGCACCAGTTCACGCAGGGCATCGCCGTTATAGTCGATAAGCTCACAAGGAATGATGATCCAGCCTTTATCCGCAGCCCCGTTAAAGTGGGTAAAGCGTTCGAACAGCAGACGCGTCAGTTTGGCCGGATAGCTGACAGCTGGCGCATCGTCAAACTTATCGCCCGCGTGATAGCCGATCCCCGCCTCCGTGGTATTGGAGAAGACAAACCGCATCTCCGGATTATGGGCGAGTTTCAGGAATTCATCGTACTGGCTGTAGACGCTGATTTCACGATTCACGGAACGAATAAGACGCGCATCGCTTACCGCATCCCCCTCCTCATTCAGACCACGAATAATCGTGGTATACAGACCATCCTGGGTGCTCAGCGACGGCGGAAAATCACTCTGGATCGGCCGTACAATCACCACACCTGCATTGAGATCGGTATGCTCGTTTAAGAGGTCGATTTGCCAGTCAACGAACGCGCGGAGGAAGTTACCTTCGCCAAACTGGATGATACGTTCAGGGTAGCGCGCACCGGGGAAATCACGACGGTTGAGTGTGTTCACAATGGAGGTCCTTTATAATTAGTCATACAGCCTGATAAGATTGGTGTGATAACTTATCAAAACTTCAGGACCAGAACCCCTGTCTGGATCAACTCAGGACGCGATGGTGAAAAATATCAAAGAAATTTATAGAACACCGAGGTCGCCGTCATGTCCCCGTTCGGCATCAGGGCGTAGCGTGGGATCTCCCCCGCCTTTTGCCAGCCCGCTCTCTGATAAAACGTCTCCGCGCCGCTGCCGGTCGAGGTATCAAGCACCAGCACCGTAAGCGCTTTTTCACGCGCAACCGCCTCCAGGGCTTCCATCAGCGCCATTGCCGCACCTTTACGGCGCGCCTTCTCATGTACCAGAAGTTTCGCGACATCTGCGCGGTGCGGCTGGTTTTCCGGCTGGTCGGTGATCAGCTGGACCGTGCCAACCAGCCCCTGCTCCGCGTCAAAACAGCCCAGGACGGTACGCTCGTCGCGCCCGACGCTGTCTGCGACGCCGAGCCAGAAGGTTTGGGCTTTCTCGGGAGAAAAAGGCAGCATAAAGCTGACGGAGGCGCCGCCGTTGACACAGTTGACGAGGATATCGCTCAGGGCATCAATGTGGCTGAGGATGTCCTGTCGGGAGAGAGGTTTAATCAGCATGGGAGAGTTCATTGCGCGTCCTTAGGTTGAATCTCTCCACTTTGCTATTAACATTTTTGTTACGCAATAAGCGATGACATAGGATTTCGTTATGTCATTTTTCGCCGTGATGTTGCCGCTTCATGGCGTACATTTGCGCATCTGCCTGTTTTAACCACGCCTGCATATCGTTGCGGTGATGATCGAACTCGCTCAGCCCCCAGGAGAACTGTAACGACCAGGGATGCAGCTGACGCGCGTTATACTTCTCCGTTTGTTCGACAAGATACTGCATGGCGATCCAGGCGCCAGGTTCATCGGTATCCGCAAACAGCACCGCGAACTCATCTCCCCCGAAACGTACCAGCATATCGGCCTCGCGGAATGAGGAGCGCATCAGGGCGGCCATCGCTTTCAGGGCCTTGTCGCCCTCCTGATGCCCGAAGCGATCGTTAATGGTTTTGAAATGGTCCAGATCCAGCCAGCCAAGCGTTAACGGTTCTGCCCTACGCTGCGAAACCGACAGTGCAAACTGCGCAAACTGGTTAAACCCGCGTCGGTTAAACAGGCCCGTGAGTTCATCGGTCGTGGCGGCGCTAACGGCTGCAAATTCATCTTCTGCCAGCGCGCTGAGATCGGCCAGTACGGCGGAATCCGCCGCGGTAAACTCACGCGGTGCGTAATCAATGAGACACAACGATCCTACGCACGCCCCGTCACGTAAACGCAGCGGGAAACCGGCATAAAAGCGCACGCCCGGATCTCCCGCCACCTGCGGATTATCCGCAAAGCGTTCGTCCAGCAGCGTGTCAGCCACCACCAGCGGCGCGTCACCCAGGATCGTATGACCACAAAACGAGAGATCGCGAGGCTGGCTGGCGAGTGCCCGCCCGTCGGCAGATTTCACGATCGCAGCGTGGTCATCCACCAGCGTAATCATCGCCAGCGGCACCCTGAAAAAGCGTGTTGCCAGCCGCGTGAGACGATCAAACGCGGGATAATTGTCGATCTCAAGCAGACCGGACTCGCGCAGCGCATTCATGCGCTCCGTTTCATTCACGGGAATTAGAGGTGCTTTCATGACGTCTCCTGACGCTGAGCATTAGTAAAAGCGTAGCTTAAACAGAGACATTGTCAGTTCAGGAGGCACGATTTACCTCAATGACCAGCCAATGATGGATCACGTTGACGATATACTGTTGCTGCTGCGCACTCAGCGGCACGCCCTGCGGGATAGCATGCCACTTAGCCAGACAGCCCCGACAGCAGGTTGCCGTGGCATGCTGGGCGATAAAAACCGGATGGCCGCGCATCGGCGTCTGCTTACCGTCATTCACCGGGTGTGCAGGCGCCAGCCGCGCGGCGACAAAATCAGCGGCATGCTTATCGATAGTGTCCGCGCCCTTATCCCAGCAGTATTGCCGCTCTTTCATCCCTAAATGAAATCGTGAACGAAACGTGGAGCGAGCCAGGCGCGTGAACAGAGGATCTAACGTGGACATCAGTATACGGACCGTCCAAGGCGTTTGGTCAGCTGTTCCAGCGCCGCGACGCCCGCCAGTGAGTTGCCGGTCTCGTCCAGTTCCGGGCTCCAGACGGCAATCGCCATCTCGTGCGGAACAATGGCCACGACGCCACCGCCAACGCCGGATTTAGCCGGCAGCCCCACGCGCCAGGCAAACTCCCCGGCGTTCTGATACATTCCGCTGGTTGCCATTAAGGCGTTGATCTGCCGGGCCTGCATCGGGGAGACAACGTCCTCGCCCAGATGCGGGGCATGGCCCTGATGCGCCAGAAACAGAAAAGTCTGCGCCAGTTCAACGCAGTTCATCTTCAGGGCGCAGTAATGAAAATAGTTTTGCAGAACCGTGGCGACATCATTATGAAAGTTGCCGAAGGACTTCATCAGCCAGGCGATGGCGGCGTTACGTGCAGAGTGTTCAAACTCAGAGCGCGCTACCACCGGATCGTAGGCGATGTCCTGCACGCCGGAAAGCTGCCGCACAATCTGGAGCATACGCTGGCGCGGCGCGCTCAGACGGCTTTGCAGCATATCGCACACCACCAGCGCCCCGGCGTTGATAAACGGGTTGCGCGGCTTACCCTGTTCGATTTCAAGCTGGAGAAGGGAGTTGAAGGGCTGACCGGAGGGATCTTTGCCCACCCGCTGCCAGATCTCCTGCTCGTCATACTGGCGCATGGCGGCAACGAGGCTAAGCACTTTTGAGATCGACTGAATTGAAAAGCGCTCCAGTGCATCTCCCGCCTGAAAACGCTGCCCGTCGACAGTACAAATGGCGATGCCGAGCTTATTACCGCTGATCGAGGCCAGCGCGGGAATGTAATCGGCAACCTTACCCTGCCCCAGTAACGGACGAACCTGCGCCAGAATCTCGTCCAGCATCTCATTATGGATGACCGCAGCCACACTTTGCTCCTTGCCCTCAGGCTAAAACGGGCTGCGAGTATAACAGAGGCTTATACGTCACGTCAGGCAGGGAGACGAAAACGCGAGACGGCCTGCAACAAAAGATCTGACTCCCGATGCAGGCGCTCAGAGGCATTCGACGCTTCGCTAACCAGCACATCTGTCTGACGCGATACCTGATTCAGCGCCTGAAGTTGGCGCGTCATCTGATGAATGCTTTCCCCCTGATTTAGAGTGGCCAGCGAAATATCATTCAGCAGGCTACTCAGATTGGCCACCAGCCCGGTGACCTGCTGGAGATTTTCTTCCAGACGGTTTACCACCTGAGAACCTTCTTCAATGCCCTGTAGCGAGTGGTTAATTAGCGACTGGATGGTTTGCGTAGAGTGACTGCTTTTTCTGGCCAGCAGCCCCACTTCACGGGCGACCACCGCGAACCCGCGCCCCTGTTCTCCCGCATGGGCGGCTTCAATGGCAGCGTTGAGGGCCAGAATATTGGTCTGAAACGCCACGCTGTCGATCATGGCGACGATCCCACGCATCTCTGAGGATCGGTCGACGATCGTCTGCATTGAGCCATTTACCGCTGTCATCATTTGCTCCCCGCCGACGGCAGCCTGTCGGGCTTCATCCGCGCGCGAGCGGGCGAGTTTTGCATAACCCGTGTTCCCCTCAACGTGGGTTTCGAGATCGGCGATATGCGCGGTCACCTCCTCCAGCTCTTTGGCCTGTCGCGTGGACTGCTGATAAAGCTTCTGGTTCCCCTGCGCAAGTGACCCGATATTTTCGACCATAGAGGTCGTGGCCTCGCTGACCTGAGTCACCAGTTGCTGGAGCCCGCGCTGCATGGCGGTAATACTGCCGCTGAGCTGGCTGATTTCACGGTTAAAACGCACAACGTCAGGGGGTATTCCCGACAAATCCCCTGCCGCAAGCTGGTTAATATGGACAATCAGACGGCGTAGCGGGGATATCACCCATTTCGCCATTGCAAACCAGACGGCAATGGCAATAGCCAGCAGCACCAGCGGCGCAAACAGGAACAGCCGTTGCAGGCCTGAGAGTTGTTCCATGAGCGACTGACGCCCCTGTATAGCCTGCTTCTCACTCCGTTGCTGATAACGTGCAAAGTTGTCATTAAAATCGGTCTGAAACGCCTGGGCGGGTACGGCGAAAAAGAGGTCGATGCTGTTGGTTTTCACCAGCCCTTCCGCCTGCTCGCTAATGGCACCGAAGAACTGCTGATAGCTATTAACAAGCCCCTCGTCCTGCGGAGGATTAAGCGCGAGCCAGGCTTGCCATGCCTGCTGAGACGCCGCCAGGGATTTTTGCGCCTCGTCCATCAGGCTATGCCAGCTCCCTTCCGAACCGGTCTCTTTATCCTGCATAAAGTACACCCCGGAGCGGTTGAGCAGATCGCTCGCCGCAAGCAGCGAAATACGCGCCTGATCCAGCCTGCTCTGTTGCTGCCAGGCCAGCTGATTGCGCTGTTCGTTACGCTGGGCTTGATTCAGGGAGGCGGTAAGCAGGAAGGAGGATGAAAGTTGCAGGGCAGAGAAAAGGCCGATAATACAAAAGATGCCGGTCAGCAGGCCAAACTGACGAGGAAAAAAGCGCTGCGCAAGACGACGAAAAATTTGCGTTAGGTTCATAATTTTCTTCTGTAACAATACGTTAGACGCGAGCGAGTCTACGAAACGAAAATGACAGAACCATTGCAAAATAATGACAGGAAACGTGAATTGCCGGGTAGCGGCCTTGCCCTACCCGGCATCAACATTACACGCGATCCTTCCAGACCGTCTGAACGTTACAGAACTCATGCAGACCGAAATGTGAAAGCTCTCGCCCGAAGCCGCTCTTCTTCACTCCGCCAAACGCAACGCGCGCATCGCTTGCGCTGTAGCCATTGATGAAGACTCCGCCGCACTCCAGCTCGCGAGAGAAGGTTTCAGCCAGCGCATCGTTCGCGGTAAAGACCGTCGCTGATAAGCCAAAGTCGCTGTCGTTAGCCAGCTGCAACGCGTGCGACGCATCATTGGCGACGGTAATCGCAGCCACCGGGCCAAACAGCTCCTGACGGAAGGCCGTCATCTGTGGGGTGACGTCGCCGAGTACGGTTGGCGCATAAAAGTTACCGGTCCCGGCAAGCTTCTCGCCGCCGAGCAGCAGGGTCGCCCCTTCCGCCAGCGTAGCCTGTACCTGCTGATGCAGTTCATCGCGAAGATCAAATCGCGCCATCGGGCCAATATAGTTATCTTCCTCATCCGGTGCGCCCATTTTCAGCGCCTTGACCGCGTCAACAAAGCGTTGGGTAAAGGTGTCCGCCACGCCCGCTTCCACAATAAAGCGTTTCGCCGCCGCGCAAACTTGTCCGGTATTCTGATAACGTCCGGCCACGGCCGCGTTGACAGCCAGATCCAGATCGGCATCATTCAGAACGATAAACGGATCGGAGCCGCCCAGCTCCAGCACGCATTTCTTCAGCGCCGCGCCCGCCTGCGCGCCAATTGCCGCACCAGCCCGAACGCTGCCGGTTACGGTCACCGCCGCGATACGCCGATCGTTAATCGCCTGGCTGACGCCGTCATTTGTCGCGTTCACCCAGCCAAAGATCCCCTCCGGGAAACCGGCATCCGCGAACACCTTCCCGATAAGCTCCGCCGAGCCGAGCACATTTGGCGCATGTTTAAGCAGATAGCTGTTCCCTGCCAGCAGGATCGGCACCGCACCGCGCAGCACCTGCCAGAGCGGGAAGTTCCACGGCATCACCGCCAGAATAGGCCCCAGCGGACGGTACTCAATCACCGCATTGTCGACCTGGGTAGATTCCGGGCGCAGCATTGCCGGGCCGTATTCAGCGTACCAGTCGCAAAGGCTGGCGGACTTAGCCACCTCCGCACGCGCCTGCACAATGGGCTTGCCCATCTCCCGGGAGATAGTCTGCGCCATCTCTTCCGCACGGCTACGCAGCGCCGCACCCAGATCGCGAAGTTTTTGCGCCCGGTGCGCTACGCTTTCGCGTCGCCACTGACGAAAACCGGTATCCGCCTGCGCAATGGCACGTTCAACGTCACCGGACGTTGCCCACGGGTAAGCAGCCAGCGTTTCGCCGGTAGCCGGGTTGACAGAGTGGGCATGGGTAGCAGATGAATACGTCATGAAGTTCTCCATGTAATAACAGTTGATTGATTGTGGCCCACTCTGCTATTTCTTAAAAATGAATAATACTCACCACCTTGTTCACGAATCGAGAACGGTATGGACTTAACACAGCTTGAGATGTTTAACGCCGTCGCACTGACCGGCAGCATTACCCAGGCGGCGCAGAAGGTACACCGGGTGCCGTCAAACCTCACCACCCGCATCCGACAGCTTGAAGCGGATCTCGGTGTGGAGCTGTTTATTCGCGAGAATCAGCGCCTGCGGCTTTCCCCCGCCGGGCACAATTTTTTGCGCTACAGCAAGCAGATCCTGGCGCTGGTCGACGAAGCGCGAATGGTCGTCGCCGGGGATGAACCGCAGGGATTATTCTCGCTCGGCGCGCTGGAAAGTACCGCCGCCGTACGCATTCCGGAAAGTCTGGCGCGGTTTAATCAGCGCTATCCGCGCATTCAGTTTGCGTTATCCACCGGGCCTTCCGGTACGATGATTGACGGTGTGCTTGAGGGGACGCTCAGCGCCGCCTTTGTCGACGGGCCGCTCTCACACCCCGAACTGGAAGGAATGCCGGTTTACCGGGAAGAGATGATGCTGGTCACCCCTGCGGGCCATGCGGAAGTGTCAAAAGCCACGCAGGTGAGCGGTAGCGAGGTTTATGCCTTTCGCGCCAACTGTTCCTACCGGCGTCATCTGGAGAGCTGGTTTCATGCTGACCGCGTAACGCCGGGAAGGATCCACGAGATGGAGTCCTACCACGGGATGCTCGCCTGCGTGATTGCCGGGGCAGGCATTGCGCTGATGCCCCGCTCCATGCTGGAGAGCATGCCGGGGCATCATCAGGTGGCGGCGTGGCCGCTGGCGGAAAACTGGCGCTGGCTCACCACCTGGCTGGTGTGGCGACGCGGGGCGATGACCCGCCAGCTTGAGGCGTTTATAGGGCTGCTAAACGAACGTCAGCCACCAGTGTCTTCTCCATAAACAGGCTCAGCGGATCCTCGTTGTAGGGGGCAAACGCGGGGCGCCGTTCGTATCCACACTGTTGATACAGACGAATGGCGGCGAGTTGTTTGATCCCCGTCTCAAGCCGGACGGTGTGGCAGCAGCGGCTGAGGGCTTCATCTTCCAGCGCCGCCAGTAATTTATCACCCAGCCGTTGCCCACGATGGGTTGGATCAATATAGACCCGTTTCATTTCCCCGGTCCCGTCCCCGTTCAAAACAACAGCGCCACACCCGACGGCGTTAAGCTGAGTGTCACGAATAATCATCAGGATCAGCGAGTCGTCCGGCAGTTCGGTTAAATCCAGCAGATGATTACTTTCCGCGGGATAGAGAACGCTTTGATAACGGTCCAGCGCCGTAATCAGGGCGAGAATATCTGGATGATGGGCGGATTCAGCGGTAATAGAATACATGGCAGGCTCCTTGTCGTTTTCGTTCAACATACCGCCCGCCCTGTATACCGGCGTCATAGTTTTTAATGATGACCGTAATCCTGGAGACGAAGGAAAATTTTCCCCTTCATATACAGCGTGGCCTGCCCGCCAATCAGCACGCGGTCGCCTTTCAGCTTGCAGCGCAGATCCCCGCCACGGGAGGAGACCTGGCGGGCCAACATCTGCGTTTTTCCAAGCTTTTCGCTCCAGTACGGGATCAGCATGCTGTGCGCTGATCCCGTCACCGGATCCTCCGGTACCCCTTCCCCCGGGCAGAAGAAGCGGCTGACGAAATCATACTCATCCCCCGGCGCCGTAACGCAGACCATTTTCCCCAGCGGGAGCATGGCTGTGATATCCGGCGTCAGCGCCTCCACCTGCCGCTGGCTGTCGAGCACCACCATGTAATCGCGCCCCACACGCACCTCTTTTGCCGCGTTAATGCCCAGCGCGCTGAACAGCACTGCGGGTGGAGTATCGACAACCTCGGTTGACCACGCCGGGAAATTCAGCGTCAGCCAGTCGCCGCTGCGTTGTACCGTCAGTTCGCCGACAAAGCGCGTGGTGAAGGTGATTTCCGTATGTGGATAATCCAGGTATTCGAAAATAACGTGAGAAGCCGCGAGGGTTGCGTGGCCGCAGAGGTTAATTTCATCCTGCGTGGTAAACCAGCGCAGTTCAAACCCGTTATCCGTTCGGACAAAGAACGCCGTCTCTGACTGATTATGCTGCTTCGCCATCTTCAGCAGCGTCTCATCCGGCAGCCACGCTTCCAGCGGACACACCGCCGCCGCATTGCCGCCGAACGCCCTGTCGCTGAAGGCATCCACCAGATAAAAATCAATTTCCTGCATCGTTGGTTCCTCTTAGATTTATTCAGCGCAGAAATACTGTGCCCTTCAGATACAGCGCCGCCTGCCCGCCCATCCGCACGCGGTCGCCTTTCAGTTCGCAGCGTACGTCGCCACCACGGGCAGAAACCTGACGGGCAAACATCTGTGTTTTGCCAAGCTGTTCACTCCAGTAAGGGATCAGCATGGTGTGCGCGGAGCCGGTGACAGGATCTTCCGGCACGGCCACGCCCGGCGAGAAGAAACGACTGACAAAGTCGTATTCCCCTTCGTCCCGGGCGGTGACGGCCACTTTATGCTCCCCCGGCGTCATGGCGGAGAAATCCGGATTAATGGCTTCCACCTGCTCGCGGCTCTCCAGTACCAGCACCCAGGCGCGGCCTTTTCGCGCCTCGACGTAGTGGCTGATACCGAGTGCGGTGAGCATCTCCGGTGGCGGCGTCTGTGCCTGCGTCGGGCAGGCCGGGAAGTCCAGCATCATCCAGTCACCTTCACGGCTGACGGTCAGGCGACCAGAAGCGGTGTCAAAATGAAGGCGTGAGTCCGGATAATCCAGTTCGTTAAACAGAACATACGCCGCGGCAAGCGTCGCGTGACCACACAGATTAACCTCGGTGAGCGTGGTGAACCAGCGCAGCTCAATCCCCCCTTTGGTGCACACAAAAAACGCGGTTTCCGACTGGTTATGCTGTTGTGCCATCCGCAGTAACGTCTCATCCGGTAGCCACGCGTCGAGCGGGCACACCGCCGCCGGGTTGCCGCCAAAGGAGGACTCGCTGAACGCATCTACCAGATAAAAATCAATCTCCTGCATTGTGTTACCGCCTGTTTTTGTTGTGTTGTTCTTTATCTTCAATGAAAACAACCGCGTTCGCTACCGCTGCATGAAGGTAAATTTTGTGATTCACATCACATAACGGTTGAGTTTTCGCCGTTTAAGGCTTTAAGATCGTCTCCTCATCTTTCAGGCAACGAATCCCAGATATCCCTATGACAACACACACGGTTTCCCGCAGGGTCGCGTGGCTACGCGTGGTCACGCTCGCCATCGCAGCGTTTATTTTCAACACCACGGAATTTGTTCCGGTTGGGCTGCTGTCCGACATTGCAGCCAGCTTCCATATGGAAACGGCACAGGTTGGCATTATGCTGACCATCTATGCATGGGTGGTAGCGCTGATGTCGCTGCCGTTTATGCTGCTGACCAGCCAGATGGAACGTCGTAAGCTGCTGATTGGGCTGTTTGTGGTGTTCATAGCCAGCCATGTGCTGTCATTTATGGCATGGAACTTTACGGTGCTGGTGATCAGCCGCGTCGGCATCGCGTTTGCCCATGCCGTTTTCTGGTCGATCACCGCATCGCTCGCCATTCGTCTCGCCCCGGCGGGGAAACGCGCCCAGGCGTTGAGCCTGATTGCCACCGGAACGGCGCTGGCGATGGTGTTAGGCCTGCCGATCGGGCGCATTGTGGGTCAATACTTCGGCTGGCGCACCACCTTCTTTGCCATCGGCATGGGGGCGCTGATCACCCTGGTGTGTCTGATCAAACTGCTGCCAAAACTGCCCAGCGAACACTCCGGCTCGCTGAAAAGTCTGCCTCTGCTGATGCGTCGACCGGCGCTGATGAGCATCTATCTGCTGACCGTGATTGTGGTGACCGCCCATTACACGGCCTACAGCTATATTGAGCCGTTTGTTCAGGTTGTGGCGGGCTTTAGCGCTAACTTCGCCACCGTTCTGCTGCTGATCCTGGGCGGCGCGGGGATTATCGGCAGCATCCTGTTCGGGAAGCTGGGCAATAAGCACGCGTCTGCGCTTGTAAGCAGTGCGATTGGCCTGCTGCTGGCGTGCCTGCTGTTACTGATGCCTGCGGCAGGCAGCGAGAGTCATCTGGCGATCCTCAGTCTGTTCTGGGGCGTGGCGATCATGATTATTGGTCTGGGAATGCAGGTCAAAGTGCTGGCCCTGGCCCCGGACGCCACGGACGTGGCAATGTCGCTGTTCTCGGGAATTTTTAATCTGGGAATTGGGGCCGGTGCGCTGGTGGGAAATCAGATCAGCCTGTATGTATCGATGTCGGCCATTGGCTATCTCGGGGCGATTCCCGCGCTGATTGCGCTGATCTGGTCGGTGCTTATCTTCCGTAAATGGCCGGTCGCGATGGAAGAACAGACCAGCCACGGTTGACGTTAGTTGTGCCGGGTGGCGGCTTCGGCCTACCCGGCCTAGGTTATTACGGACTTGTAGGCCGGGTAAGCGCAGCGCCACCCGGCGATGTCCTCAGTGATACGTCTTAATGATCTCCAGCACGCCGTTAATAATAAACTGCACGCCCATACAGACCAGCAGGAAGCCCATCAGACGGGAGATAGCTTCAATCCCCCCCTTGCCCACCCAGCGCATAATCGCCCCGGAGCTGCGCAATGACCCCCAGACGATAATGGCGATAAGCGCAAAAATGATCGGCGGCGCAACGGTAATAACCCAGTGCGGAAAAGTAACACCATCACGCACCGTTGAGGCGGAACTGATGATCATCGCAATCGTTCCCGGCCCCGCCGTGCTCGGCATGGCTAACGGCACAAACGCGATATTGGCGCTCGGTTCGCTTTCAAGCTCCTCCGATTTGCTTTTGGCTTCCGGCGATTCATGCGCTTTATGCGCCGGGAACAGCATCCGGAAACCAATAAACGCCACAATCAGCCCACCGGCGATACGCAGACCGGGAATCGAAATACCAAAAGTATTCATCACCAGTTGTCCGGCGTAATAAGCCACCATCATAATCGCGAAGACGTAGACGGAGGCCATCCTCGACTGCTGGTTGCGCTCCGCGCTGTTCATGTTACCCGCCAGCCCCAGAAAGAGCGCCACGGTCGTTAACGGGTTCGCCAGCGGAAGCAACACCACCAGCCCAAGCCCCACTGCTTTAATCAAATCCAACATAATGCACCGCAGTCCTTATCCTTATTCATTACCGCAATTATAGGGGGAAAGTCTCGTCCTGAGCTATCCGCGCAACGTAACCATAATTGTCTCGCGTAACTAATAACCCCAGATTATCTCTATGATTTAAAAGCGTACAGAAAAAGTTCCTGAAGCGTTTTAGCATTTCGTGGCATCGGCTGATCCATTCAGTTGACTTATACTTGCCTGAGCAATAATATCTGCCGTGACTAAACTACTTGCCAGGGCAACCATTGTGAAAAGCACCAGTGACCTCTTTAACGACATAATCCCACTGGGTCGTCTTATTCATATGGTTAACCAGAAAAAAGATCGCCTGCTCAATGACTACCTGTCACCGCTGGATATCACCGCAACACAGTTCAAAGTGCTGTGTTCCATTCGCTGCGAAGTGTGTATCACGCCGGTTGAGCTGAAAAAGGTGCTCTCTGTCGATCTGGGTGCGTTGACCCGCATGCTGGATCGTCTCGTCTGCAAAGGATGGATAGAACGAAGCCCTAACCCGAATGACAAACGTGGCGTACTGGTGAAACTGACCAGCGATGGCGCGGCCATGTGTGAGCAATGTCATCAATTAGTAGGACAAACACTGCACCAGGAACTGACAAAAAACTTAACGGCAGATGAAGTGGCAACGCTTGAGCTTTTACTCAAGAAAATCCTGCCGTAAACAGAAAAAGAGGTATGACGATGTCCAGACGCAATACTGACGCTATCACCATTCATAGCATTTTGGACTGGATCGAAGATAACCTGGAATCTCCACTTTCCCTTGAGAAAGTGTCTGAGCGTTCAGGTTACTCAAAATGGCACCTGCAACGGATGTTTAAAAAAGAGACCGGCCATTCATTAGGACAATATATTCGCAGCCGTAAGCTGACGGAGATTGCCCAAAAACTGAAAGAAAGCAATGAGCCGATCCTCTATCTGGCGGAACGCTACGGATTTGAATCGCAACAAACCCTGACGCGTACGTTCAAGAACTACTTTGACGTGCCGCCTCATAAGTACCGTATTACCAGTATGCCGGGTGAATCCCGTTATCTGTATCCGCTAAAACATTGCAGTTAATCATCGCCTGTTAAGACGTAACCGAGGAAATCATGAAATTTATCGTCTCCGCCGCCCTCACCTTGCTGGTGCTGGTTTCCGGCCAGAGCTTCGCGGAGCAAACCCCCAGTGCGGGGCAGCAAAATAATCGTGACACCATGATTATGCCGTCCACGCAAAACCAGTCGCCCTGGGACTTCAATCACATGGGCGCTGGCAGCGACAAATCCGACGAATTAGGCGTGCCGTATTATAATCACGACCTGTAATTCGTTTTTGCCCCGCTAATGCGGGGCTTTTTTCTGCCTTAACTCCGCACCCGCGTCGCCCGACGCACCCGCAAGCCAAAGACGTTGATATACAGCCCGGCCATAATCAGCCCTGCGCCACACAGTTGCAGCGCGCTGAGCGTTTCATCCAGCAACAGTGCGGCGCTGGCAAGCCCGACCACCGGTACCAGCAGCGATAACGGCGCCACGCGCCAGGTTTCATAGCGCCCGAGCAGCGATCCCCAGATGCCGTAGCCAATGATTGAGGCGACTAATGCCAGGTACATCAGCGACAAAATGGTCGTCAGGTCGATCTCCACCAGGCTATTCAGCATCACCTGCGGTCCATCCAGAATAAACGACGCGACCATAAACGGCACAATGGGGATCAACGCGCTCCAGACCACCAGCGACATGATCCCAGGACGCGACTCATGCTGCATTATCAGCTTGTTAAAGATGTTGCCGCACGCCCAGCTCAGCCCCGCCGCCAGGGTGAGCATAAAGCCCAGCAGCGCGACATGCTGACCGTTGAGGCTGCCTTCTATCAGCACCAGCACGCCAAAGACCGCAAGGCTAATGCCCGCCAGCTGTTTGCCCTGCAAACGTTCGCCAAAGACAAACGCGCCGAGAATAATGGTAAAGAAAGCCTGCACCTGAAGCACCAGCGAAGCCAGACCCGCAGGCATACCGAATTTGATGGCGCAAAAAAGAAACGCAAACTGACCAAAGCTGATGGTGAGGCCGTAGCCCAGCAGAAGCTTCAGGGGAATCTTTGGACGGGCAACGAAAAGCAGCGCCGGGAAGGCCACCAGCAGGAAGCGCAGACCCGCCAGCATGAGTGGAGGCATGTTGTGCAACCCCATTTTGATGACCACAAAATTGAGTCCCCACACCACGACAACCAGTAACGCTAACAGCCCGTCTTTCCGCGTCATTTTCCGCCTCTGAATTATTAAATTTTTGTAAACACTTCAAGGTAACAGAAAAAATACCCCCGCGAGAAGATCATTAATTCTGGTACTGAGGAGAAGCACTTGCGGATAAATTGGGTGCTATACAAGCTGCCGATCCCATGATAATCCTGTAATAACACAACAAAAAAAGCATAAGCATTTGTCGGGCAGGAAAATGAAACCATCAATCAGGCGCTCAACCGCAGCGCTGCTGGCATCGTCATTGTTATTAACAATTGGCCGCGGGGCAACGCTGCCCTTTATGACCATATATCTCACACGCGTGTACGATATGAGCGTGGAGAATATTGGCTATGCCCTTACCGTGGCGTTGACCATTGGCGTGGTGTTTAGCCTGGGGTTTGGCATCCTGGCGGACAAGTTCGACAAAAAACGCTATATGCTGGTCGCCATCGTGGCCTTTATCGCCGGGTTTGTGGCCATTCCGCTGGTGAATAACGTGACGCTGGTGGTGTTGTTCTTTGCCCTGATTAACTGCGCCTATTCCGTCTTCTCAACGGTGCTGAAAGCGTGGTTTGCCGACGTGCTGACCTCCAGCGAAAAGGCGCGCGTTTTCTCACTCAACTACAGTTTCCTGAACATCGGCTGGACGATTGGGCCGCCGGTTGGCACTCTACTGGTGATGTACAGCCTGCAACTGCCGTTCTGGCTGGCGGCCTTCTGCGCCGCACTGCCGCTCGGGTTTATCCATTTCTTTGTGCAGAAAAGCGTAGCGTCTGACAGCGTGGAGGAAAAAGCGCCGTGGCAGCCCTCGGTGCTGCTGAAGGACCGGGCGCTGTTCTGGTACACGCTCTCCGGCCTGCTGGCGTCCTACGTGGGCGGATCGTTCGCCAGCTGCATTTCCCAGTACGTGCTCGCCGCGTATGCGGACAGCGATTTCGCAGAAAAGGTGGTGGCCGTTGTGTTGCCCGTCAACGCGGTGGTGGTGGTCACCCTGCAATACGCGCTTGGCCGCAAGATCTCCGCCAGCAACATCCGCCCGCTAATGACTGCCGCGACGCTCTTTTTCATCCTCGGGCTGGGCGGGTTTATGCTTTCCGGCGAGAACCTGCTTTACTGGGGGATTGCGGCGGCGATTTTCACCCTGGGTGAAATTATTTATGCTCCGGGTGAATACATGCTGATCGACAATATCGCCCCGCCGGGCATGAAGGCGAGCTACTTCTCCGCCCAGGCGCTGGGCTGGCTGGGCGCGGCGGCGAACCCGATGATCACCGGGCTCATCCTGACCCATCTGCCGCACTGGTCGTTATTTATTATTATGATGGCCGCCATCATTGCGGCGTGGCTGATGGTTTTGCGCGGGATGCGCGTGAAAAGTGAAGATAGCGTGTCGGGTGGCGCTGCGCTTACCCGACCTGGAAAACCCTAATCCCACGCCGGGTAAGGCTAAGCCCCCACCCGGCAAATCCAACTGCCTAGTGGTGCAACATCTCCTGCACCACCTGCTCTTTGTACATCTCGTTCGGGTAGTAGGTCGGCCAGTTATCCATCTCGTTCAGCAGCGCCTCGTGGGAGGTGTTGCCCATAAAGATATGGAAGTGTGAAGAGGCTTTCGGCCCGATGGTATGATCGCTGAACTGCACAAACTTAGGCGCCTGGCTTGCCTTATCCTTACATTCAAACAGGTAGCGCACGCCTTTTTTCCCCGACGCATAGGTCAGAATTTTATAGCCGCTGTAGTCGTAGCGGCAGCTGCTCACCGTTTTGCCTCTGTGGAATTCCATCACGTTGTTTTCAATGCCGATGGCGTCCACGTCCGTCGCGTAGCCCTTACGGTAGTAGGCTTTCACCTCGGCAGCGGATTTATCCCCCTTCTGCGCTTTCTTTTCGAAAACCGGATCCAGCGAACCATCAAGCAGGAACGGGTAAACGGACTGCCAGGTCCCGTCCCAGTCAGACAGCGTCCTGTCCCTGACGTCTTTATCCTCAAAGACGCCGTTTGCCGCCTTCTGTTCCGCCTCCGTCATCTGATGACCGTGCGAATGGGCAAAAAGCGAGCCGCTTACCAGCAGCGTTCCCAGAGTCAGCGCAATTTTTCCAAGTTGTGCAGCCACAGCAAAACCCTCATTCCGTGTTATAAGAATGAGGATGTTATAGTATAACATTTCAGATCGCAACCAGTCCGCGAACCCCCTCCTGCTCCATGTTCTCACCGCGCCCCTGCTGGACGATGCTGCCGCGCGACATCACCAGATAGCTGTCGGCCAGCTCCGCCGCAAAATCATAAAACTGCTCCACCAGCAGGATCGCCATATCCCCCCGGTTCGCCAGGCTGCGGATCACCTGCCCAATCTCTTTAATCACCGACGGCTGTATACCTTCCGTGGGTTCATCCAGGATCAGTAACCGTGGACGGCTCGCCAGCGCGCGACCAATCGCCAGCTGCTGCTGCTGACCACCGGAAAGATCGCCTCCGCGACGGTGTTTCATCTCCTTCAGCACCGGGAAAAGCTGCCAAATCTCCTCCGGCACGCTCCTTGCGTTTCCCGCGGAGAAGCGCGACAGTCCCATCAGCAGGTTTTCTTCTACGGTCAGACGCGGAAAAATCTCCCGCCCCTGCGGAACATACGCCACGCCGGACTGCACCCGCTGGTGCGGTTTACTGTGAGTGATGGTCTTTCCCTGCCAGACCACCTCCCCGGCTTTCACCGGGATCAGCCCCATCAGGCACCTCAGCAGTGTGGTTTTCCCTACCCCGTTGCGCCCCAGCAGGCAGGTAACTTCCCCGACCACCGCCTCAAAGCTCACCCCGCGCAGAATATGACTTCCGCCGTAGTACTGATTCAGCTCGTTAACCTGTAACATTACCTCTCCTTAGCGTCCCAGATAGACGTCGATCACCTGCTCATTGGCCTGTACCTCGCGAAGCGAGCCTTCTGCCAGTACGCGCCCCTGATGCAGCACCGTGACGTGGTCGGCGATGGTCTCGACGAAGCCCATATCGTGCTCAACCACCATCAGCGAATGCTTGCCTGCCAGAGTTCGGAACAGCTCGGCTGTGTATTCCGTCTCTGCGTCGGTCATACCGGCGGCGGGTTCGTCCAGCAGCAACAGATGCGGATCCTGCACCAGCAGCATGCCGATCTCCAAAAACTGCTTCTGCCCGTGGGAAAGCAGCCCGGCGCGGCGATCGCGCTCGCTGCCAAGCCGCAGCAAAACCAACATCTCGTCAATGCGGTCGCGCTGCTCGCCGCTGAGTGTTGCCCGCAGGCTCGCCCAGACGGACCTGTCGGCTTTCATGGCGATTTCGAGGTTTTCCCCTACGGTCAGCGCTTCAAACACGGTCGGCTTCTGGAACTTACGGCCAATGCCCTGACGGGCAATGGCCGCCGGTTCAAGGGCTGTCAGATCGATGGACTGATCGTAAATAGCCTTCCCGCTTTTTGGCCGGGTTTTGCCGGTGATCACGTCCATCAGCGTAGTTTTACCGGCGCCGTTAGGGCCAATGATGCAGCGCAATTCTCCAATGCCGATATTAAGTGAGAGATCGGTCAACGCCTGAAAACCATCGAAACTGACGTTAATGGCCTCAAGCTGTAACACCGGATCGGTCTGCTCACGGTAACGATCGCCCGGTAGCTGGCGGGTAAAGAGTCCTTCAGAGGGCTGCATTAATTATCTCCCTTACGAAACAGACCGAACACGTCGCGCGGTAAAAAGAGCGTCACGGCGATGAAAATCAGCCCAAGAAACAGTTGCCAGTACTCCGGCATCGCCACGGTGAAAAAGCTCTTCGCACCATTGACCAGCGCCGCACCAATCACCGGGCCTACCAGGGTGCCGCGCCCGCCCAACGCCACCCAGATGGCCGCTTCAATCGAGTTGGTCGGCGACATTTCACCCGGGTTGATAATACCCACCAGCGGAACGTACAGCGCGCCCGCCAGACCACACAGTACGGCGGAAAGCGTCCAGACCAGCAGCTTGAAGCCGCGCGGATCGTAGCCGCAGAACGTCAGACGGTTTTCCGCATCGCGCACCGCCGTTAAAATGCGGCCAAATTTACTCTTTGCCAGGGCGTAGCCTGTGCCCAGGGCCAGAAGCAGCAGCATGACCGTTGCGAGAAATAGCGCGATCCGCGTGGTGGTCGCCGTAACGGAAAACCCGAGCAGCGTGGTAAAGCCGGTAAAGCCGTTATTGCCGCCAAAACCGGTTTCGTTGCGAAAGAACAGCAGCATGCCCGCATAGGTCAGCGCCTGGGTCATGATGGAGAAATAGACCCCTTTGATCTTCGAGCGGAAAGCAAACCAGCCGAAGACCAGCGCCAGCAGGCCGGGGATCGTCACGATTAACACCAGCGCCCAGGCAAAATGCTGCGTTCCCCACCAGAACCAGGGCAGTTCGCTCCACGAGAGAAACGACATAAACGCGGGCAGCCCGTCCCCGGCCGCCTGGCGCATCAGGTACATGCCCATCGCATAGCCGCCCAGGGCGAAGAATATGCCGTGCCCCAGCGAGAGCATACCGGCATAGCCCCAGACCAGATCGAGGGCCACGGCGACAACCGCGTAGCAGAGGATCTTGCCGATAAGCGTCAACATCCACGTCGAAACGGCCAGCGGATGGGTTGCGGGTAACAGCGCGAGAAAAGGCAGCACCAGCAGCGCCGCGACCAGCAGACTGCCGAAGATTTGCGCGGTGCGCGGTGCCCTGCGCGCCAGTGTTAAGGTCAATGGCTGGCTCATCAGTCTGTCACCCTCCCTTTAAGTGCGAATAACCCCTGCGGACGTTTCTGGATAAACAGAATCATCGCCATCAGAATCAGGATCTTGCCCAGCACGGCGCCCATCTGCGGTTCAAGAATTTTATTGAAGATCCCCAGACCAAAGGCCGCCGCGACGCTACCGGCCAGCTGGCCGACGCCGCCGAGCACCACCACCAGGAACGAATCGATGATGTATCCCTGGCCCAGCTCCGGCCCCACGTTCCCCAGCTGGGACAACGCCACGCCGCCCAACCCGGCAATGCCGGACCCGAGGCCAAATGCCAGCATATCTACCCGTCCGGTGGGAACGCCGCAGCAGGCCGCCATGCTGCGGTTTTGCGTCACCGCCCGCACGTTGAGACCCAGACGCGTTTTGTTCAGAATGAGCCAGGTGAAGAACAGCACCAGCAGTACAAAGCCGAGCACCACAATACGGTTCCAGGGCAGCGTCAGGTTGGCGAAAACCTGCACCCCGCCGGACAGCCATGCCGGGTTAGCGACCTCAAGGTTCTGAGCGCCAAAGGTCATGCGGACCAGCTGGATAAGCATCAGGCTTATCCCCCAGGTGGCGAGCAGGGTTTCCAGCGGGCGGCCATAAAGATGGCGTATCACCGTGCGCTCCAGCACCATCCCGATGCCTGCGGTCAGGCAAAACGCCACCGGCAGCGCCACCACCGGATAAAGCGCCAGCCACTGAGGCATCCACTGCGCCATTACCTGCTGCACCATCCAGGTGGCATACGCCCCGAGCATCAGCATTTCACCGTGAGCCATGTTTATCACCCCCAGCAGACCATAGGTGATAGCCAGCCCGAGCGCGGCCAGCAAAAGTACCGACCCCAACGACAGGCCCATGAAGGCCTGCCCCAGCAGTTCGCCCCACATCAGCCGGTGCTGAATACGCTCCAGGCTCTCAGCGGCGGCGGCACGTACCCGTGCGTCCGGCTCGGTTTGCGTTTGGGTGAACGGCGTCAGCGTGGCCTGCACGTCCGGATCGTCAGACTGTCCCAACAGCTCAACAGCCTTGAGCCGTACTTCAGCCTGTGGGCTCGTCAGCTGGAGGTTTGCCAGCGCCAGCATCAGCGACTGTCGGGTGACGTCGTCCGTTTCGCTACTGGCCCGCTGTTGCAGAAAGCCGAGCATATCCGGCCGGGCGTCACGCTGAAGTTGCCGCGCGGCATGACGCCTTTCGGTGACACTGTCACTGACAAGCTGATGCGTCGCCAGCGCCGTGACGGTTAACACGCGCAGTCGGTTGGTCAGCCGCACGGCTTTGGTCGTGCCTTCAGCGCTTTTTGCCGCGCCCAGGGCAACCATTTCGCCGTCGATGCAGGTAAATGCCTTCTTCTGGCTGTCGGTATAAAGGTTCTCCTGTTGCAGCGCCTTAAGCAGCGGCAAACGTGCAGGTTCCGGCGTGGCTGCCCAGCGGGTCAGCATGGCGGTTTGCTGGCTGCGGCTAGCGGCAACGAAATCATCGGCATCCGATGCCTGCGCCATCCCTGGCAGCAGTCCGGTAAGCCACACAATCGCAATCATCATGCGTATGGCGTTCATGACGTCTCTCCCTGGTGGTGGCTTAGTTGCTGGCGGTTTTCATCGGCTGGTCAGGCTTTTTGTCATT
The DNA here is from genome assembly GCF_013179605.1 of Enterobacter sp. CM29. Taxonomy (NCBI): domain Bacteria; kingdom Pseudomonadati; phylum Pseudomonadota; class Gammaproteobacteria; order Enterobacterales; family Enterobacteriaceae; genus Enterobacter; species Enterobacter sp. CM29. Next base: position 45,095 of record NZ_JABMCU010000007.1, read on the forward strand.
CCCGGCGATAAACGGGCTCCACGGTTGAGCGCGTACCGGCTGTTCGGTTTGCCAGACGACGTTGAACTGGCCGTTGCCTTCAATTTCACCAATCATGACGGGCTTATGCAGGTGGTGGTTGGTGGCGTCCATGGTCAGCGTAAAGCCGGACGGCGCGTTGAACGACTGGCCCGCCATTGCCGCGCGCACTTTGTCCACGTCGGTTGTTCCCGCTTTTTCAACCGCCTGCGCCCACATATGCAGGCCAACGTAAGTCGCTTCCATCGGATCGTTGGTGACCACGGTATCGGCATTCGGCAGCTTATGGGCTTTCGCGTAGGCTTTGTAAGCCGCGACAAAGGTCTGGTTGGTCGGGTTGTCGACGGATTCAAAGTAATTCCACGCCGCCAGGTTACCCACCAGCGGTTTGGTATCAATGCCGCGCAGTTCTTCCTCACCCACCGAGAACGCCACCACCGGCACGTCCGTGGCTTTCAGGCCCTGGTTCGCCAGTTCTTTATAGAAAGGCACGTTGGAATCACCGTTGATGGTGGAGACCACTGCCGTTTTGCCGCCCGTGGAGAACTTTTTGATACTGGCGACGATGGTCTGGTAATCGCTATGTCCAAATGGGGTGTAGACCTCTTCAATATCTTTATCTTCAACGCCTTTCGAGTGCAGGAAGGCGCGCAGGATCTTGTTAGTAGTGCGCGGGTAAACGTAGTCCGTACCCAGCAGGAAGAATCGCTTCGCGCTGCCGCCGTCCTCGCTCATCAGGTACTCCACCGCCGGGATCGCCTGCTGGTTAGGCGCCGCGCCGGTATAGAAGACGTTAGGTGACATCTCTTCACCTTCATACTGCACCGGATAGAACAGCAAACCGTTCAGCTCCTCAAAAACCGGCAGAACCGATTTACGCGATACGGAGGTCCAGCAGCCAAACACCACGGCGACCTTATCCTGGCTCAGAAGCTGGCGGGCCTTTTCGGCAAACAGCGGCCAGTTGGATGCCGGGTCAACCACCACCGGCTCCAGCTTTTTCCCGAGCACGCCGCCTTTAGCGTTGATTTCATCGATGGTCATCAGGGCGACATCTTTCAGGGGCGTTTCTGAAATGGCCATCGTGCCGGAGAGAGAGTGCATAATCCCGACTTTAATGGTCTCTGCGGCCTGGACGCCAAAGCTCATTCCCATGGCGATGACGGAGGCGGACAAGGTGAACGCTTTAATAAAGGTACGACGGTGCATATTTTCACTCCTGAAAAGAAAGCTGTGCGAAGACGTCCGTTACCGCCGGACGCAGAAAAAAGTAACGCCAGTTTCAAGAGAGCAAAAACAGTGCCAGGTTGCAGAGACAGGATTTTAAAGGGATCGAAGAGAGGAGTGACGGGAAACGACTCAGAATGGTACAGCGCTGCACTGTAATAATGCAGCGCTGTAAACGGCGTTACCAGACGTCGCTGGCGATTTTCGTCACGAGGCGAACTTTATCCCACTGCTGGGCTTCGCTCAGGCTGTTACCCTCTTCCGTAGAAGCAAATCCGCACTGCGGGCTGAGGCAAATCTGCTCTTTCGCCACGTAGCGCGCAGCCTCTTCCAGACGCGCTTTCACCCCTTGCGGGTTCTCCAGTTCACCGTGTTTGGTGGTGATCAGCCCCAGAACCACCTGCTGTTTACCCGGGCGCACAAAACGCAGTGGCGCGAAGTCCCCGCTACGGTCGTTGTCGTACTCCAGGAAGAACGCGTCGACGTTCACCGTGCCGAATAGCACCTCCGCCACCGGCTCATAGCCGCCCTCGGAAATCCAGGTTGAGCGGAAGTTGCCGCGGCAGACGTGCAGCCCGACGGTCAGATCGTCCGGTTTGCCCTCCAGCGCCTTATTCAGCACCCGGGCATAGGTCCGGGCAAGTTCGTCTGCATCGTCACCGCGCTCGCGGATCTGGCGGCGCTGGTCCTCCGAACAAAGATAGGCCCAGACGGTGTCATCCAGCTGCAGATAGCGGCAGCCTGCATCGTAAAAGGCCCGAATGGCATCGCGCCAGGTGGTCACCAGATCGTCAAAGTAATCCTTGAGATCCGGGTAGACCGTAGCATCAATATCCTTGCGGCCACCGCGGAAGTGCAGCACGCTCGGGCTCGGAATGGTCATCTTCGGCTGTGCATTACCGCTAATGCTTTTGAGGTAGCGGAAATCTTCCAGCATAGGATGATCGCCGAAGCCCAGTTTGCCCGTTACGCGCACGCCATGGGCTTTAGTCTGCACCCCGTTGAACTGAATGCCCTGCTGGGAATCATAACGCTCCACGCCCTGTAGCCCGTCAAAGAAGTCAAAGTGCCACCAGGCGCGGCGGAATTCACCGTCCGTTACCACATGCAGACCGCAGGCGCACTGCTGCTCGACAACATGACGAATGGCCTCGTCCTCAACCGCGCGAAGCTGCCCGGCATCGATTTCACCGCTGGCAAATTGCAGACGGGCCTGTTTAATAGCATCCGGGCGTAAAAAACTGCCGACTACATCGGCGCGGTACGGGGCATGGTGTCGCTGCATGGAAATCTCCTCTGTCTGTCGGCGTTAATTGCCCACAGTGATAATTCATCTCTTGAATCTTTAGACTTCTGGATGTCTAAACGTCCTGAAAAGATGTCATACCGGCTCGCCGCCGACAAACGAGAAAATTTCATCTGTGTTGAAATAAATTCATGTTCACAGAGCGGGTGATGAAGATCCTGCAAACGCGAACCGCTCATCTTCCCAGCCGGTCATGCCTCCGAGCATAATCTTAACCGGCAGACCCAGACGCGCCAGCTTCAGCGCCGCCCTGTCCGCCCCGTTGCAGTGCGGGCCTGCACAATAGACGACAAACAGCGTGCCCTCCGGCCACGCTTTCATCCGCTCTGCGGTGATCTGGCTCCAGGGTAAATGCAGCGCGCCGGGCAGATGCCGCCGGGCAAAATGTTCAGGCTTTCCGACAACGTGCAGCAGAACAAAGTCCTGCTCACCGCCGGATACCGCATGATGGACATCGGCGCAGTCCGTCTCGACACTCAGACGACGCAGAAAATGTCCCACAGCTTCCTGCGGCTCAGCAGCCGGAAATTCAGTAACATAGCTCATGAATCTTCCTCATTTGTGGTGTTTGTGTTAACACTACTCTATCCCTTAACTCAGCCCATGAATGCGTCCGCCTATGCCAGAAAACAGCAAAAAGATGACAAACTTAAGACATCCCTCGCCGCGCGCGGTCGTGCTGGCATATGACGGTTTATGTACCTTTGAGTTTGGCGTGGCGGTAGAAATCTTTGGCTTGCCGCGCCCGGAGATGGGCGATGACTGGTATCAGTTTGCCGTGGCGAGCGTGGATGATGGCGAACTCCGGGCAACGGGCGGGATCCGTATTCTGGCCGATGGCGATCTGGGTCTGCTGGAGACGGCGGATCTGGTTGTTGTTCCCGGCTGGCGAGGGCTGGACGAACCCGTACCGGAAGCGCTCTGCCAGGCGCTCCGCGCGGCGCATGCCCGCGGCTGCCAGCTACTCTCGATCTGTTCTGGCGTTTTCGTTCTGGCAGCCTCAGGCCTGCTTGACGGGCGGAAGGCAACCACCCACTGGCGCTACACGCAAGCGCTGAAAACACGCTATCCCGCCATTACCGTGGTCGAAGATGTGCTCTACCAGGACGAAGGCGACATTCTCACTTCCGCCGGAAGCGCCGCGGGGATTGATCTGTGCCTGCACGTGGTGCGCCGGAATTATGGTATGGAAGTGGCAAACCGCGTGGCGCGTCGGCTGGTGATCCCGCCCCATCGGGACGGCTCGCAAACCCAGCAGCTTAGCCGACCGGTGGCTCAGTTGCGGGAGAGCCAGCGCCTGGGCCAGCTGTTTGATTATCTTCACCAGCATCTGGCCGTTTCCCATACCGTCGAATCGCTGGCCCTGCGGGTGGGTATGAGTCAGCGCACCTTTCTGCGCCGTTTCCAGGACGCGACCGGAACAACACCCGCGCGCTGGTTATTGACTGCGCGATTGCAGCGGGCAAAAGATTATCTCGAAAACAGTCGGCTCAGCATCGACAATATTGCGGAACAAACCGGATTTGGACAAAGCGCCACGCTGCGCCACCATTTCCGGCAGCAATTTGCGCTTTCACCCGCGCAATATCGCAAACAATTTTTACCGGTATGATAAACGGGCAAAAAAAAACCGCCATAATCTGGCGGTAAATGCTTGCATGGATAGATTTGTATTTTGGTATCTACGCTCCGGTATTCCATACCGGGATGTGGATCACCTGCAATCTACCACTGTGAGCCTCAACGAAGCATAAACGAATCGATTAACCCGCTTTGGTATTAATTTGCAGATAACGCATCAGCCCCTGCTCTGCACTCTGGCGGGCATCATCATTAATCGCTTCGAGATAAAACGCACGAGAGACCCCATACGGCGCCTGCTCGGATGGGTAAACAGCGAACTGGAAGGTTTTGCCCCTCGCCTTATTGGTACAGCCCAGCTCCCAGCGATCTTCACTTACCTGGGTGCTATTACATTCGACACGTCCGTAATCGCTGGTTAAATACGATCCGACACGGCTTTTTGCTGACTGAATATATTCTGGTTCTTCATTTGAATAGATGCTGGCCGCAGCACCCACCGCAACCACTACGCCCAGAAGTGATAGCACGATTATTTTTTTCATTTATTCGATCCAATCCTTAGCCAGAAAAATCTTATTGTAAATGATTTCCCAATAAATCTAGCTTCTCTTTGCATACCAGAAATGGGAGTTTACAACGGCGATATTGCTTTTAAGAATAGTCTTAAGTGAGTTTTATGGCGACCACAATTTTTGACAGTCTATTTTCTCAAATTTAAAGAGTCGAATAATTACTCTATGAAATTATCCCTACGATGACCGTAGCGTATTTTCGGGGGTAAAAGATGTTCAGAAAAGGCTTTTCGCTACTGCTGCTGATTAGCGCCCTGTTCTCGGGTCAGATTATGGCGGAGCACAAAGGACATGAATTTCTGTACGTGAAAAACGCCGACCATCAGCTTCGTCATGAAGCTGACAGCGACGAGTTACGCAGCGCGGCAGAGGAGTCTGCGGAGGGGTTGCGCGAGCACCATGCCTGGCAGAAATCGCGCAAACCGGATACCCACTCTGCGGGTTAGCTGCCTTTACGCTTCGGCAGGGTCTTCATCAAATCGTCAGGGCTGACGGAGGCCACAATGCTGCCCGGAGACGGCATTTTGAAGATGTGATTCTTCATCTTGCCGATAACGTGCATTTCACACGGACGGCAGTCAAACTTCAGCGTCAGTACTTCATCGCCATTCACCAGCTGCATCGGCGTCGCTTTCCAGCTTTTAATATTCCCTTTCGCCTGTTTCGGACAAAGGTTAAAGGCAAACCGCAGGCAGTGTTTGGTGATCATCACCGGCACATCGCCCTTCTCTTCATGCGCTTCATACGCGGCGTCAATCAGTTGCACGCCGTGACGATGGTAAAACGCACGCGCTTTGTGGTTGTAAACGTTCGCAAGGAAAGAGAGATGCGTGTCCGGGTAGACCGGCGCAGGCACCGCTTCGGCCTTACGACTGCCGCGCGGATAGTTTGCCAGGCGTGCTTCATCCAGCATCTCAGCCGTTTCACGGCGGAACTGGTTCAGCAGGCTGTTCGGCACGAACAGCGCATCCGGCAGATTCACCTCAATATTGCGCGCATAATAAATGGTCTGCCCGAGCTTCGCTACGCCATCCTTGAGGTTGCTAAGCGCTTTCTCCGCATTGTTCGCCACCTCGAACAGGCCGTCGAGCGTATGCGTCACGCTGATGCCGTCTTCGCAGGTCATGGTCAGGATCAGCTGCTCTTCCCAGCCACCCAGCGCGATATCCACCGCAATGCGACGCTCGCTGGAGGTCTTGAGCAAGGCCTGCTGCCAGTTGTGATCCAGGTTACGGTTCAGCGCCGCATTCGGGCGGGCTTTGTAAAGGTCGGCAGGCATTTCGTTCGGCCAGACGCGATAACGATTTTCGCCGGTTTTCTCCACCGTATTGGCGCGAAAACCAACCACTTCACGTTTGATCATCACGTTGAGGCCATCGCCGTTCGCCAGCGGCTCTGTAACCTGAACGTCAAGATGATCCTTCGCCACTTTCAGCACTTCACCCACCGGCAGACCGATAAACTTCGGTGAATCGAACGCGCCAATATCCCCTTTGCGCGCATTAACGAAATAATCCGTACTGCCGCGGTGGAACGTTTTGTCCGTCGATGGAATAAAG
>NZ_JABMCU010000070.1:0-19997 GCF_013179605.1 Enterobacter sp. CM29
TGCTGCCGGGCCAGTTCCAGCAGCGCCAGACGCCGCCGCGCGTTGAGCACGCTTCCGTAAGGGAACTGGTGCGATGGCGAGGTAAAAATCAGCGTGGGTGAAGGCGCACACAGCCCTTCCCAGCACATCCCCTCGTCATCAACCGGTATGCCGCTCATCGCCAGGCCGGTTTTGACGAAAGCGCTTTTAGCACCGCTATAGCCGGGATTTTCAACCCAGGCGACATCCCCCGGCTCGCTTAACAGCATCGTGCACAGATTGACGCCCTCCAGTGCCCCTTCGGTTATCACAATCTGGCTGGCATCGCAGTCAATGCCGCGGGAGAGCGCAAGATGGCGGGCAATGGCGGCCCGTAGCGTCGGCTCGCCGGCCGGGTCACCATACCCTAACAGGGCGCTCCCCTCCTCGCGCAGGACGCGATCGTATAACCGCCGCCACAGCGGCAAGGGGAAATAGTTGATGGCAGGCGTTCCTGGCGTAAATGCCATCACCGGAGTGTCGCGCGGCACAGGCGCGGGCAGCAGGGCAACACGTTTTGTCAGCCTGACGTCCGGGTCCGGTAATGTCCGGGCAATCGTACGATGAGCGAATTGCCCCACCCGCGTACCCTGGCGGCTACGCAGCAAATAACCTTCGAGCGTGAGTTGGTCCAGCGCCGCATTAACAGTGTTTCGGGACACCGAGATCTGCTGCGCCAGCGTTCGCGAGCCGGGCAAATGACTGCCGGACCGAAGCCTTCCGCACAGTATGGCCTCCCGCAAAGCAAGGTAGAGCGCGCGCTGGAGCGTTTCTTCCCCACGTTTTTTCAGCGCAGCATGGAGCAGGGTGTATAGCTCATCACCCGGTATATTCATCTTTACCTCCTCGTGGTACCAGCAAAACATAGCCTGGTGGTTCTTTTTAAGGAACCAGTAATTCACTAATCTGGAGATCTTTTCAACATCGTGGAAATAAAGATGAGTGTATTCAATGAGTTTGGACAACCTGTAGGGGAAAGCCTTACCGACTGGCAGCCTCGCCCGCACCCGTCCCGGATGGTACTTCAGGGTCGCTATTGTCGGCTTGAGCCGCTGCGCGTGGAGCATGCCCACGCGTTGTTCTCTGCGTATTCCCTGGCCGGAGATACCCGAAGCTGGACGTGGCTGCTGCGTGAACCCGATGCCACCGCAGAGGAGTTTGCCGAATGGGTGGCGAGCGTAAGCAAATTATCCGATCCCATCCACTTTAGCGTTATCGATAACCAGACCCAATTTCCTGTCGGGACGCTGTCCCTTATGCGGATCGATCCTAAAAACGGCGTTGTAGAAGTGGGACATGTTCACTTCTCGTCACTGTTAAGCCGCACGCCCATGTCGACAGAAGCGCAGTATCTGCTGATGCGGTACGTGTTCGACACCCTGGGCTACCGACGTTATGAATGGAAGTGCAACAGCCTGAACGAACCCTCCCGCAAAGCGGCCCTGCGTCTTGGCTTTCAGTTTGAAGGGCGTTTTCGCCAGGCGCTGGTCATTAAAGGCCGAAACCGGGACACCGACTGGTTTTCAATTCTCGACAAAGAGTGGTCAGCGCTGGCGAGCGCGTTTGAAAGCTGGCTTGCCACCGACAATTTTACCGTCGATGGCAAACAGAAAAGATCCCTGGAAAGCTGGCGAGAAACGCGCCTCTAGCGTCTTTTTTTACGCCCCTGCACCGCCTTAAAGCGCGGGTTAGATTTGCAAATCACGTATAAGCGTCCCTTGCGTTTGACTATCTGGCAATCCGGGTGACGCTGTTTTGCACTGCGCAATGAGTTAAGCACCTGCATGATTAGCCTCGCTTCGCATCAAGAAAGCCACCAAAACGCTTGCGGAAGCGTGCCGCGCTGCCATCCGTCGAGAAGGTCTTCTGCTTCCCGGTATAAAACGGATGTGATTTAGAGGAGACATCAAGAGTAACGTAGGGATACGTTTTCCCCTCAAGTTCAATTTCACGGTCTGTCTTAATCGTTGAGCCAACTTTAAAATATTCATTAGCCGTGGTGTCGTGGAACACAACGGTGCGATAGGTTGGATGGATATTCGGTTTCATCTCTGGCCTTCATGTATTGTTATAACATAACAAAATACTATCTGAGCTTTGCTGCAAAAACAACCCCTGTGAAGCACAGCCTGTTTTTGAAAGGTTTTTTCAAATACTGCGAGAGACTGTTACATGCTATAACTATATCATTTAGCGATAAAAAATTTTTCCTCTGGCGCGCAAACTCCATGCCCTGGTCGGGCATATGGAAAGGATACAGCAGCATGCGAACCCGACATCTGGTCAGCCTGGTGACAGGCGTACTGATCTTCTCTGTGCTGGTCCCTGTGTGCCTCAGTATCTGGCTGGCGCATCGTCAGGCAGAGGCGAAATTTGTGGATGCACTGGACAGATATGCCTCGCGCGTCCTGATCCGTACCGACAGAGTCGTTGCGCAGGCAAAACAGGCGCTCACGCACCTACAGTTGTTCAACGCCCCGCCCTGCACTCCTCCGCACTTACGCGAAATGCGTCGTGTCGCGTTCTCATGGCGCTATATTCAGGAAGTGATGTATATCGATAACCTGAAGCCGCTCTGCTCCTCTCTGGAACAATCCAGTAATACGGCGATCTTACCGCCCCCGATGCGGATCACCGCAGACGGATATAGCGCGTGGCTCACCTCGCAAAACGACCTCGGCATTCACCGTTATATGGCCGTTCTGGGGAAAGGACATTATCTGGTAATGGTCGATCCGGCGTCGCTTGTGGATGTTGTCCCGTTCGGTGACATTTCGATGGATGCCGCCCTGGTGGGCAGCGAAACCCATCGGATATTTGCCAGAAGCAATATTCTCGACCCGTATATTCTTTCTGTCGTTAAGGAGCAGCAGGACGTTAAGCGCGTGCAATACAACGGCTCGATGTACGTGTTGAAACCGGTGCCAGAACTGGGGCTTACGGTTATTGCCTGGGCATCGTTAAAACCGCTCGCGGCATCCTGGCATCAGCAGCTGATCATCTGGCTACCGGCTGGCATATTGATAAGCCTGGTTGCAGCCCTTATTGTGCTTCGCATCCTCCGCCGTTTGCTTTCCCCGCGTAACCGGCTGATCGACGCGATCAACAACCGGGAGATCGAGGTTCACTATCAGCCCATTGTGGCGCTATGCAGTGGAAAACTGGTGGGTGCAGAAGCGCTGATGCGCTGGCCGCAGCCAGATGGCAGTGACCTGTCGCCTAATCTCTTTGTTCCCCTGGCGGAGCAGACGGGGCTTATTTCAACGCTGACACAGCTGGTGGTGAATAAGGTGTTTGAGGATTTAGGTGCCTGGCTGCATCATCACCCGGAACTGCACATTTCTGTCAACCTTGCACCATCCGATTTAACGTCCCCCGAGCTGCCTCGCCTGCTGAGTCAATTGCTCAACAAATGGGGCGTCCACCCGCGCCAGATCGCCCTTGAATTGACCGAGCGCGGCTTTGCCGATCCTGCCGTCAGCGCCCCTGCCATCGCTGCGTTTCGGCGCTCCGGGCATGCCATCTACATTGATGATTTTGGTACGGGTTACTCCAGCCTGAGCTATTTGCAGGATCTTGATGTCGATACCCTGAAGATTGATAAATCCTTTGTGGACGCGCTGGAGTATAAGAACGTGACTCCCCACATCATCGAAATGGCCAAATCGCTTAAGCTGGCGATGGTCGCAGAAGGCATTGAAACTGAAGGGCAGCTCGAATGGTTGCATCGCCACGGCGTGCAGTACGGACAGGGCTGGTATTTCAGCAAGGCGCTGCCTAAAGAAGATTTCATTCGCTGGGCCGAGCACAACCTCAGGAAATAAACCCATTGCGCGGTGTTACGTGCGGCCACGGCAGTGGCCGCACGTATCGGCTCAGCCGTTCTGCTGCCAGCTAAACGTGTAGCGCAGCCGACGGTTTTGCAGAATGAAGGCGGGGGCTACGCTCGGGCTCCATGAGTCGTCCCCCCCCACGCCCATGTGGAAGGCATCAAGATTCAACCAGCAGCCATCCTCTTCCCGTAGCAAATGGTGATGCGTTGTCGTATGCAGTTGCTGCTGGCTGTAACGGCTCAGGGAGAAATGGAACTGTCCCTGGAAGTGATGTGAGCCAAACGTCAGCTCACGGGTGTCGCAGCGTAAACCGTTCTCCGTCGGGAAGATATACGGCGTCTGCATGGCGTCCAGCGGTAACGCCCAGCGCCCCTGCTGCGCCGCCAGTTTTCTGTCCGGATAATTCTCCAGCGGGCCCAGCCCCAGCCAGCGCACCGTTTGCGGGATATCCGCCAGCATAACGCTCAGGCCCACGCGAGCGGGTTCAGGAATGTCAGACGCCACCGTCACCTGCACATCACCGTGCAGTAACCCGTGGTCATCAATCCGCCAGACCTTGTAGCTGATAAACAGCGCTTTACCCTGATGCTCCCAGACGTGCTGCGTGGTCACCACCACCTCACGGGCATGCTGTTCCGCTTCACACTGGATAAGGCGCGAGGATATCTCATACATCCCTGCCGCTTTCCAGCGTTCCACCCACGCGTTCGGATCGATGCGAGTCGCCTCGCTGATGCCAATGTCATTATCCAGCGGCGCGCGGGTAAAGTTATCCGTTAGCGGGGAACGGAGCGTTTCAGCGCCCGCGTTCCACCACTGGGTCAGGTTGCCGGTGAGACGGCTAAACTGCCAGCGCTGCTGCTGATGATTGATGTCCAGCACCTCTTCCTGCACCGTTAACTGTGGTGGGGTTCCGTCTGCTTTCGGTGGCGTAAGGTACAGCGGAGCCGGGAGCGGCCACTGATCCCAGGCACAACGGTGGCCGGACGGCGACCACGGCGTGGCCTGCGGCTGAACGATCTCCACGTTGAGCCAGACCTCGCCCGGTTCAGCGCCGAATTCAGTCTGCGGGATCTCAACGCGCTGTGTTCCCTGGGGCGCAACAGAAAGGGTTATTTCGCCGGAAGCCAACACCGCACCGTCACGCGCCACCGACCATCGCAGACTCTCGTTGTCAGTATGACGGAACAGATAATCGCTCTGGATATCGACGACCAGCGGAGCGGTGCTCACCAGCGTAAAGGTAAAGAACTGCTGGGCACGCTGTGCCTCGTAAAGGGCGGGATGCGGGGTGCGATCGGGAAACACCAGCCCGTTGAGGCAGAACTGACGATCGTTGGGCTTATCGCCAAAATCGCCGCCGTAGGCCCAGAATGCCGTGCCGTCTTCCGCTTTTTTCGTCAGTGCCTGATCGACCCAGTCCCAGACAAAGCCGCCCTGCAACCGGGGATGGCTGCGGAATGCCTGCCAGTAGCTGGCAAAGCCGCCAAAGCTGTTACCCATCGCGTGGGCATACTCGCACAGGATCAGCGGACGGGTTTCGTCCGGCATACCAATCCACTTTTTAATCGACCACTTTGGCACCGCCGGGAACGGCTGATCCTGATCGACGCGGGCATACATCGGGCAAATAATATCGGTTGCCGCCGTACTGGCCCCCCCGCCTTCGTACTGCACCGGCCGCGTGGGATCGGTGGTTTTCAGCCAGCGGTACAGCGCATCGTGATTCGCCCCATGCCCGGACTCATTCCCCATGGACCAGATGATGATGGACGGATGATTCCGGTCCCGCTGCACCATACGCGTGACGCGTTCGCTCATGGCAGGCAGCCAGCGCGGATCGTCCGCCAGGCGGCTCATCGGCACCATGCCATGGGTTTCAATATTCGCCTCATCGACCACGTACAGGCCGTAGCGATCGCAAAGCGTGTACCACATAGGGTGATTCGGATAATGCGAGCAGCGCACGGCATTGAAGTTATGCTGCTTCATCAGTTCGATGTCGCGGCGCATGGTCGCCTCATCCATCACCTGCCCCTTCTCAGGATGATGTTCATGACGGTTCACGCCGCGGATCAGCAGCGGTTTGCCGTTAAGCTTCAGCAGACCGTTGCTGATTTCGACGCGTCTGAAACCGACATCGCAGGCTTCAGTCTCCAGCATGTTGCCCTGCACATCCCGAAGCGACATGGTCAAACGATAGCGTTCCGGTGTTTCAGCGCTCCACAGCGCGGGATTGTTCACGGGTATCGCCACCGTGAGCCGCTCCGCCCAACTGCCGCGTTCGTCCACGATGGCCGATCCGGGCTGTTGCTTGATTTGCGCGCAGGCTTCGCCGTTACGCCACAGGGTAAACGCCACCTCGCATTCGGCATAGCGTAAGCCTTCCAGCGCAACGTCAACCCGGAGCAGCGCCCGATCGCATTCGGCATTCAGATCGGTCACGATCTGATAATCGGCAATCTGCGTTTCCGGCTTGTGCAGCAGCGAGACGTCACGGAAAATGCCGCTCATCCGCCACATGTCCTGATCTTCCAGGTAGCTTCCGTCGCACCAGCGTAACACCATCACCGCCAGGCGGTTCTGCCCCGGTCGCAGCACCGCGCTGAGGTCGAACTCCGCAGGCAGACGGCTGTCCTGGGAATAGCCTATCCACTGGCCGTTACACCACAGATGAAAAGCTGAATTCACCCCATCAAAGATAATGCGGGTTTGCCCGCTGAGCAGCCAGGCATCATCCATCTCAAATGTGAGCGAGTAACAACCGGTTGGGTTTTCAGCCGGTACATAGGGCGGGTTCACATTTATCGGATAGGTGACGTTGGTGTAGATGGGGGTATCGAATCCCTCCATCTGCCAGTTCGACGGCACGGGCATCTCAACGGCATCAGACAGATCGTCCGTTACCCATGCCTCGGGCACCTGCTCTGGTGCCGGGAAAAAGCTGAATCGCCAGATGCCGTTAAGCAGACGCTCGCTCAGCGAAGGCTTATCCTCCCGGGCGAGGGTTTCATCGCGCCAGCTATGAAAAGGCGCGTGTGCGGCCAGACGATTCCACTGCGTCACGCCCGGGTTTTCCCAGTCACGACGAGCCAGAATTGCGCTGAGGGTCAGCGGCAATGTGGAAGACATATCAACCTCTTTGCGAAGCGCTCACAATTTTAGTCAACATGCCATGGTAAACGGTGGCGGTAAAGACTTTGATCGTCACCAGGCGAGCACGATCACAAAAGCGCTAGCTGCGCGCCAGTTTCTCCGCCAGCAGCGCCAGCGTTCTTAGCTGTTGCGCCAGCTCTTCACGATCGGCCTGTTGTACGGCGCGCGGCGCGGTGGAATGACGAACGATCAACGTAACGGGAAGTTGTTGTTGCCAGGGTTCGGCGTGACGGGCAGTTGCCAGGAGCCGCTCCACGCTGCGTTCACCGGCCTCGCGGAACGCCTGCCGAACGGTGGTCAGCGGAGGGGAAAACCACGCGCTGTCAGCCGTATCATCAAACCCGACAACCGAGATCTGCCCCGGTACCGCAACGCCTTTTTCCGCACAGGCGCGTAAAACGCCAAGCGCCATCTGATCGTTCGCCACAAGGATCGCCTCCGGCAGCTGTGCGCCCGCCAGGAGCTGATGCCCTTTCTCGTAGCCTGAAGCCGCGCTCCAGTCGCCCTGCGCCACCGCAAACGCCTCCACGCCAGCCTGAGCCAGCGTAGTTTTCCATCCCGCCAGGCGAGCCCGGGCAGAGACAGAACTTTCCGGCCCGGCGAGCAGCGCAATTCGCCGGTGCCCCAGCGAAAGCAGATGCTCCGTCCCCAGGGCAGCGCCCTGTTCAGCATTGAAAACGAGGCTGTTAACCCGAGCTGTGGGGGAAACATCAAGAAAAAGAACCGGGGTCGGCGAGGCCATTTCCTGAAGCATTTCTGCCTGTGCATCTTCCAGCGGAACGTTCACCAGCAGCGCCTCCACGCGCTGCGCCAGTAACTCCTGCAAAGCAGCCTGACACTGCGCGGGCTGCTCCACCATAGAGATGAGCACGCCTGCCCCCTGCTCCACTGCCCGGGATTTTACAGCTGAGGCGATTTGCGACGGCGCATGCAGCGCCAGATCGCTGGTCATCAGCCCCAGCGTGCGAGTGCGTTTCCCGGCCAGCTGCTGCGCGCCACGGTTAGGTACATAGTGTAGCGCCGCCATGGCCTGTCGGACCTTTTCCCGCGTACGGGCAGAAACGTGTTCCGCGTCGTTAATCACCCGGGAAACGGTCTGATAAGAAACGCCCGCTACGCGGGCAACGTCATAAAGAGTGATCGCTTTCATAGATTCTGGCGTCGTAAAAGGTAGTCACTATTCTGACACAGTTACGCCATTATAGCCTGTGAGCGCTTCGCAAAATTAAGCAATCCGCTCCGGCTGCGCGGCTTTCTGCATGCGCGGTCTCTGGCGAAACCACGGCAAACAAAGCTGGATCAGCGGGCCGATGGTTAACGCATATAGCACGGTTCCGACGCCAAACGCTCCCCCGAGGAGATAGCCGACGATCAACACGGTCACCTCGATTGCGGTACGCACGCTGCGGATCGACCAGCCCAGCCGGGCGTGTATGCCGGTCATCAGACCGTCGCGCGGGCCTGCGCCAAAACCCGCGCCGATATACATTCCGGTGGCAAGGGCGTTAACCACAATGCCGGAAACCAGCAGGGTGATGCGCACGGGCAGCGAGGTGAGTTCCGGGATCAATGCCATTGACGCATCTGCCGCCAGGCCAATACAAATCACGTTACTGACCGTACCCAGCCCCGGAAGCTGACGCAGCGGGATCCATAGCAGCAGCACCGCAGCCCCGGTTAAAATCATCACCGTGCCGATGCTCATTCCGGCCTGGATGGCGACGCCAAGGTGAAAAACATTCCAGGGATCAACACCCAGATCCGAACGAATAAACATCGCGGTTGAAAGTCCGTAAAGGGCTAAACCGACATAAAGTTGTACCAGACGACGCACCATTTTCTCTTCTCCGAAGAACCAGCTTCCATCTTCGCTGAAAATGGCACTATGATTAATGTCCAGTTTTCAAATAGTGGACTGCACATGTCATCACGTCGTTTTGGAAGCCAGTCTCTGGTTCGCCTGTTAGGGCACTGGCAACAAACCTCTTCCCGCACCCCGCGGTGGCGCCAGCTGGCTGACGCGTTACGCCTGTTAATTCTGGATGGCAGGCTGGCGCTAAACACGCGCCTGCCCGGAGAGCGGGAACTGGCCGCCGCACTGGACGTCAGCCGCACCACCATCAGCAGCGCGCTGGCGCATCTGCGTGAAGAGGGTTTTCTGGAGAGCCGTCACGGCAGCGGTTCCCGGGCGATCCTGCCAGACAGCCGGGCCGTTCCCACGCTTTCCACTGCCAGCGCGGCGCTGGATCTCTCAACCGCCGCGCTCAACGCGGGGCCAGAGATCCATCAGGCCTACACCCACGCGCTGACGACCATTACGCCGAATCTGGCGCTGACCGGGTACGATCAGCTTGGGCTTCCAGCGCTGCGTGAAGCTATCGCCGCCCGCTACACCGCACGCGGTCTGCCCACCCGGGCAGACGAAGTGATGGTGGTGAACGGTGCCGTCAGCGGCTTCGCCCTGATCTTAAGAATGATGACCGGGCCCGGGGATCGCGTGGTGGTGGATCATCCCACCTACCCGCTGGCGATAGCCGCGATTCAGGGGGCGCAATGCCGGCCCGTGGGCGTCTCGCTGCCAGAAACGGGCTGGGATACCGATGGTTTTGCCGCAACGCTTGCCCAGACAGCCCCGCGTCTGGCCTATCTAATGCCGGATTTTCATAATCCGACCGGGCGCTGCATGGATGCCGCGACGCGTCAGACCATAACCGACATCGCCGCGCAAACCCGCACCACGCTGGTGGTGGATGAAACCATGGTCGATCTCTGGTTCGATGCTCCCCCGCCGCCGCCGCTGGCCGCCTTTAACCCGGAGGCCGCGGTGATTACGCTGGGTTCCGCAGGCAAAAGCTTCTGGGGTGGGCTTCGTCTCGGCTGGATCCGCGCCTCGTCCCGCACTATCGCCACGCTCGCACAGACGCGCGATACGCTGGATCTGGGCTCTCCGGTGCTGGAACAGCTGGCCACGCTGTGGCTTATCGAAAACAGTGAAACCTTCCTGCCTGCCCGGCGGCAAATGCTGGCAGAACGGCGTGACCGCTGCGGCCAGATGTTACGGGAGCATTTCCCCGAATGGCGGTTTCAGGAAGCGGAGGGAGGACTTTCATACTGGATTGAACTACCCGGCATGCTGGCGACTCAACTGGCGGCACGTGCGGAAACGACAGGCATCATTATGGGCACCGGCACGCGCTTTGGGCTTTCAGGCGCGTTTGACCGCTACCTGCGTATGCCCTTCTCACTCAATTCGCCAGAACTTGAAGAGGCATTACTGCGTATCAAACCGCTGTGGCTTGCCTTAAATAAAAGTACACCGCCAGTAAAACGGAGCCTGGTGTAAATTATTCGCCAGAAACAATAAAAACTGCTGACTGTAACGCATGCAGTCAGCAGTTTTCATGAAGAACAACTTAATGTTGAGGAGGAATCGGGAAGCCTTTCAGCGAAATAATGAAATTTTCACCTTCTTTCTTTATTTTTGCACCGGTATCACACCAGTCAGACGCAATTCGAAAGAACTCATCACTTCCTACATTCCAGCCAAGACGAACATGTTTCACATAGCCCGAACGTAACAGATTGCAGGCCTCGTTGTAATCGCTGGCAGTCGATAGTTGTTGTTTCATTTTCTCTTCTTCAGAAGTTTACGTAGTGCTTTGATTTCTTTAGGAGTAAATGGATTTACGCTCTCTTCTTCCGTATGCTGATTATCAACATCCTCTTCCGATACTCCCGCCTCTTCTACTGCTTCAAATGCCAGCAGCAGCAGTTTCTCTGTGGTCACGCTTAAATTCTCATTATTGTCTTCCGCATAGTGGCGGAGTCTTTCTTTTAGCGCTTCATCAATTTTAACGTTTAAAACCGCAGTTACCATGATTGTCACATCCTTTCGGAACACGTGTTTAATTTAATACACGAAGATAAGTTTGTTATCCAGATATATATTTTTTTGCTTATGACAACAAAAAGACGCCCGATAATAAAATGACAGTCTATTATTACAGGTTTATGACATTATTATTTCAGTTCAATGAAGGATATATTGCACGAACAAAATAGGCACATAATTGAGAAGGTTTATATAGGGGGAAACTTCAGAGAAGAACACAAATGGGTGGGGGCCCTGCCAGCTACATCCCGGCACCCACGTCGTCTGCCCTGGCTGCTTCCTTCCGGACCTGACCTGGTGAACAGAGTAGCGTTGCGGGAGAACCAACAGAGCCCCCATTGAGAGCGTTGATAACCAACGCGCTGGCGCATTATCCCTGTGGAGCACCTCAATTGCAAGCCGCTGGCAACTGGATGCTGGATTATTGCGCAAACTGACCCGACAATCTTCTTTATCTTCGTATAACATTACCCTTCGCTGATTTCCCGCTGGAGAAACAATGGACGAACATGACACTTTCCCACAGCGAGTGTGGCAAATCGTGGCCTCTATTCCGGAAGGCTGTGTCACGACCTATGGGGATGTCGCCCGACTGGCGGGCTCACCGCGCGCAGCGCGTCAGGTTGGCGGGGTGCTGAGAAGGCTTCCGGAGGGAAGTACGTTACCATGGCACCGGGTCGTTAATCGCCATGGTGCCATTTCCCTCACCGGGCCAGACTTGCAGCGCCAGCGTCAGGCATTACTCTCAGAAGGGGTGCAGGTGTCCGGGACGGGACAGATAGATATGCAGAAGTATCGCTGGGAATACTGACGCCCTCTCCCGTCAAGATGAAGAGGGCGAAAGAAAGTTACAACTGTGTTGGCGGTGTAGGCAAGGTCGGCTGATTGGTCTGCGTTGCCACAGGCACTTCAGTCTGCTGCACCGGGACCAGGGTCAGGTCGATTTTGGTGCCCCCTTTGTTGACCGCTTCCTGCACGGTATCGGTGATAAAGACCAGCTTATCGTTGATCGTTACCGCCGCGCTCAGGAGGATACGCGCGTTAGGCTGAACGTCAGACGGGTTGTACGGCAGCACGAAGCTGAACGGCGCCTGTTTACCCTCTGTACGAACTGCACGCTGTGCAAGGACTTTAGACGGTGCATCCGCCAGAGACGCATCGGATAACGTGACCGTTAAAACCGCATCCGGCGGCAGAGCGACTTTCTGTTTGATCCAGATGGTACCGGACACGTTAGGCTGTCGAATAGCTTGCTGTGAAAGGGTGTTAATCCCGTTTGGGGTCGCCGTTGGTACCGCTACATCGGCACTCTTATCCGCACAGGCGGACAACGCCACCGCCATTGCAACACCGCTTAACATAGGCACGAGTTTCATTGAAGTCTCCTTATCATCAATGCACCGGCGGGATCGATCCCATCCGATGTCGTTTTATTCACATAACGTAAACAAGTGTGGCACAAATCACGGATTTATGCCTAATTTTGCCCAGGTATTAAGATAATTCTACCCATCGGACCACTATCGTTTCTGCGTTATACTCAGCGTATCTTTCGCCACGGCGTTTATTGAGGACCACTATGAGTCAGGCACTGAACAATCTGCTGACATTGCTGAACCTGGAAAAAATAGAAGAAGGGCTTTTTCGCGGACAGAGCGAAGATTTAGGCTTACGCCAGGTTTTTGGGGGCCAGGTCGTGGGGCAAGCGCTATATGCCGCTAAGGAGACCGTTCCGGCAGACCGTCTGGTGCACTCATTCCACAGCTACTTTTTACGCCCCGGTGACAGCGCTAAACCGATTGTGTACGACGTGGAAGTTCTGCGTGACGGCCAAAGCTTCAGCGCTCGCCGTGTGGCGGCCATCCAGCATGGGAAACCCATCTTCTACATGACCGCCTCCTTCCAGGCGCCAGAGCCGGGCTATGAGCATCAAAAACAGATGCCGTCCGCCCCATCGCCGGACGATCTGAAATCGGAAACCGAAATTGCCCGCGCACTCGCACATCTGCTGCCGCCGCAGGTAAAAGAGAAGTTTCTGTGCGATAAACCGCTGGAGATCCGCCCGGTCGAATTTCATAACCCAATGAAGGGGCATACTGCTGAGCCCACCCGCCAGGTGTGGATCCGCGCCAACGGCAGCGTACCGGCAGACTTGCGCGTGCATCAGTATCTGCTGGGTTATGCGTCGGATTTCAACTTCCTGCCGGTTGCGCTACAGCCGCACGGCGTGGGATTCCTGGAAAAAGGGATGCAGGTCGCCACGATTGACCATTCCATGTGGTTCCATCGTCCTTTCGACATGAACGAGTGGCTGCTTTACAGCGTAGAAAGTACCTCTGCGTCCAGCGCACGCGGTTTTGTTCGCGGGGAGTTTTACACCCAGGATGGTGTGCTGGTGGCTTCTACCGTGCAGGAAGGTGTGATGCGTAATCGCGGGTGAGGTAAAAAGCCCGGTCGCTACGCTTACCGGGCCTGCAAATTTCACTTTTTCAGGCCGGGTAAGGCGAAGCCACCACCCGGCAAGGCACTCAAATTATGCGTTGTACGCATTCTCGCCGTGGCTGTTGACGTCCAGACCTTCGCGCTCCTGCTCTTCCGGTACGCGCAGCCCCACGGTCATATCGGCCAGCTTGTAGCCGATAAAGGCTACAACGCCCGACCAGACAACCGTAATCGCGATACTTTCAAGCTGGACCAGCACCTGATGCATCATGGTCACGCCTTCAGCATAACCCACGCCGCCCAAAGATTGTGCAGCAAAGATACCGGTCATGATACAGCCGATAATGCCGCACACACCGTGTACGCCGAATACATCACACGGATCGTCAACGCGCAGAATACGTTTCAGTGCGGTAACGCCCCACAGCCCCGCCAGACCCGCGACGATACCGATCAGCAATGCGCCGCCCACGCCCACGTAACCGCATGCTGGCGTAATACCTACCAGACCGGCAATCGCCCCAGAACAGGCACCCAGCAGGGATGGCTTGCCGCGAACGGCCCACTCGCCAAATACCCATGAGAGGATGGCCCCGGCAGTTGCCACCACGGTATTCACGAAGGCCAGCGCGGCGATTTCGTTAGCGGCGCTGGCTGAACCTGCGTTGAAGCCGAACCAGCCAAAGTAGAGGATGGCGGTGCCGGTAAAGACCATCGGCAGGTTGTGCGGCTTAAATGCTTCTTTCCCGAAGCCCACGCGCTTGCCAATCAGGTATGCGCCTACCAAGCCGGCTACGGCGGCGTTGATGTGAACAACGGTGCCGCCCGCAAAGTCCAGAGCGCCATGGGAAGCCAACAGACCACCGCCCCAGACCATATGCGCAATCGGGACATAGGAGAGCGTCAGCCAGACCACCACGAAAATCAGTACCGCTGAGAAGCGGATACGCTCAGCCAGCGCGCCCACAATCAGCCCCACGGTGATGCAGGCGAATGAGCCCTGGAACGCGACATGAATATACTGATAGAAGCTGCCCATTACCGCGGTCAGTTCGATATTTTTCAGCATCGCCCAGTTAACGTTGCCGAAGAAGGCGTTGCCCTCCCCGAAGGCCAGCGAGTAACCGTAAACCACCCACAGCACGCACACCAGCGCGAACGTGACGGCAACCTGCGTCAGCATGGAGAGTACGTTCTTGCCGCGGATCAGGCCGCCGTAAAACAGCGCGATCCCCGGAATCGTCATGAACAGCACCAGCGCGGTGCAAATCATCATAAAGGCATTATCGGCTTTGTCTGCCACAGCAGGTGCAGCCATTGCCAGGCCCGGCAGCAGTGCCAGCGAACCCAGACCTGTTTTCATTGTTGCTTTCATCATTTTCTCGATCCCTATCACTGTGTGCCAGGAGTTACTTACAACGCCGCTTCGTCAGATTCGCCGGTACGGATGCGAATGACGCGCTGTAGTTCGGCAACGAAAATTTTGCCGTCGCCAATTTTTCCGGTGTAGGCCGCTTTGCTGACGACATCAATCACCTCATCAAGCTGATCGTCGGCAATCGCCACATCAATCTTCACTTTTGGCAGGAAGTTAACGCTGTATTCCGCCCCGCGATAAAGCTCGGCATGACCTTTCTGACGCCCAAAGCCTTTCACTTCGGTGACAGTCAGTCCCTGAATACCCATGGAAGACAGCGCTTCACGCACGTCTTCGAGTTTGAATGGTTTGATTACCACCGTAACCAGCTTCATATATCCCCTCCAGTCAGAATTCGGTAATGGCCGCAGCTAACACGAGAGGGATATTGCAAAGGGTGTGCCAGAAGTGAAATGTGAGGAGGAAAGCGCCGCGCCGCGCATGCGCCGCGAAGGGGTGAAAAAAAACGCACCATGGCAGTGCAGGGTGCGTTTCAGTTTTGCACCAACGGTTAAGACTGTTAGCGCATTGCCTTGTTATGGTGCATCAGGCGCTGAGCGACTCCTCCTCGCGCACGCTGGCGGCCAGCTCGTCGCCTGCCAGCTGCAACTGATACATCTGCCAGTAGCGTCCTTTTGCCTCAAGCAGCGCTCTGTGCGTACCCCGTTCAACGGCCTGGCCACGGTGCAGCACCAGAATGGTATCGGCATCGACGATCGTTGAGAGGCGGTGAGCGATCACCACCAGCGTAGTGCGATCCCGCACGGCAGCCAGCGCCAGCTGGATCGCCTGTTCGGTACCGGAGTCGATGCTTGCGGTCGCTTCATCCAGAATCAATACCTGCGGCGTCTCAATCAGCACGCGCGCCAGCGCCAGGAGCTGCTTTTGCCCGACAGAGAGGTTATTGCCTTGCTCGCCCAGCCGGGTATTGATCCCCTCGCTTAACCCGCGCGCCAGATCTGCCAGCTGCACCGTTTCCAGCACCTCCCATACCTGCTCAGGCGTGAAAGATCGTCCCAGCGTCACGTTGGCATAAAAGGTATCCGCCAGCACTACCGGATCCTGCTGCACCATCGCGACGCCTTTACGCAACGCGTTGTGGCTAAGCGCGGAAAGAGGCCGTCCATCCAGACGGATCTCCCCCTGCGTCAACGGATAGTAGCCCATCAGCAAACTGGCGAGCGTGCTTTTGCCGCTGCCGGTATGCCCAACCAGGGCGACAAAACCGCGCGACGGTACCTCGAGGTTGATATCCTGCAAGACAAGCTGATCGTCACGGTAGGCAAACGAGACATGATCAAACGCTATGGATCCACTTTCCAGCGGACGTTCATCATCGCCATAGGTCTGACGCGGCCTGTCCATCAGCTCAAACACACGCTCACCCGCGACTACCGCCTGTTGCAGCATCGATTGCTGCGTAGTGAGTTCAATCAGCGGTTCGTTAAGACGGCCAAGGTAACTGATAAACGCGTACAGCACTCCCACCTCAATGGTTCCGCGCGTCGTCAGGCCAAACAGCATCAACAGCCCGCACAGCACCAGCGCAGAGAAGAGGCTCAGCAGCGGGCGTAACAGGAAGCCGTCCAGACGTAACGTCTGCATCCGCGCCATATAGTGCGAACGGCTGGCTTCTCCCATCCGCTCGCCAAAACGCGCCTGCTGGCGAAACTGCTGGATAACGCTCATGCCGTTGATCACTTCGTTGAAGCCATCATTGATGTCTGCAAGGTAAGCGCGCACGCGACGAACAATCGGCGTGCTGTAGCGCTGGTAAATTACCATCACAATCAGCACCGCCGGGAAAATAGCGATCGCCACCAGCGCCATCCGCCAGTCCAGACTGAACATCGCCACCAGCATCGCGCCAATCAATGCGGCACTGCGCAGAACCGTTGCGACAACGGTCACATAAAGGTCGCGGATCACCTCGGTGTCATTGGTGACGCGCGAAATAACCTGCCCGACCGGCTGGGTATCAAACTCGCTCAGCGGCTGGCGCAGCGCGGCATCCATCACATCCGTGCGTAGCTGCTGGACCACGCCCACGGCGGCCCGGTTAAACAGCAGCGACTGCGCATAGTGCAGCCCCGCCGCCGTCAGCTGTAGCCCGACATACGCCACACCCAGCCCCGCCACCAGCCCCAGCGGCAGATAGCTTTTCGCCACCATGTTATCGATAAAATAGCTGATAAGCAGCGGACCGGTCACCTCCGCAATCGCGGCGATCCACAGTAACAGCACGGCGATGGAAAGCGGTTTGCGCCACGGTGAGCCATAGGCGAGCAGCCGTTTTAACGTCGGCCACATCTGTCCAAACTTACGCATCGGTGACCTCCTCATCCAGCGCAGCTTCAAGCTGTTGATAGCGGTACATATCCCGATACCAGCCGGCCTGCCCGGCGAGCTGTTCATGCTGACCACGTTGGGCAATATGCCCGTGCTGAAGCACCAGAATTTCACTGGCTTCGGTAAGGGCCGACAGACGGTGCGCGCTGATGATGACCGTGCGCCCCTCCCCCCACTGGCGAAGGTTATGCAGAATTTGATGCTCGGTACGCCCGTCAACCGCGGACAGCGCATCATCCAGAATCAGGATCTCAGCGTCCAGCAGCAGCGCGCGGGCAATAGAGATACGCTGTTTTTGTCCACCGGAGAGCATAACGCCCCGCTCACCCACTTCTGTGTCGTAGCCCTGCGGCAGGCGCAGAATATCCTCATGGACGCTGGCTAAGCGCGCCACATGCTCGATCTGGTCCTGTGTCGCCGTCGGGCACCCGAGCGCGATATTGTTGGCTATGGTGTCTGAAAACAAAAACGGCGTCTGGCTGACGACCGCCAGGCGGCTGCGCCAGTCATCCAGCAGCAGACGTGGCAGGGGGACGTCATGGAAACGGATATCGCCTTCGCTCACGTCAAAATGGCGCTGAATCAGTGACAGAATGGTGCTTTTACCGGAGCCCGTCGGGCCGCAGATGCCCAGCATCTGACCAGGACGCAGCGTGAAACTGACGTTTTCAAGCACCGGATGTTCCGTTTGCGGGTAGATAAAGACGCGGATATCAGCCTTCAGAACACCCGGACCTTCCGGTACCGGCTCGCTGCCATCGTTCACTACCGGCACTTCCGCCAGCATGGCGCGGATACGGCTGTAGGCGGCGCTCCCACGTTCAACGATGTTAAACATCCAGGCCAGCGCCAGCATCGGCCAAATCATCAGCCCGAGGTACATCGCAAAGCTGGTTAACTGCCCGAGGGTCATGGTGCCTCGCACCACCATCCAGCTTCCGCCGCCCACCGCCAGCAGGTTCGCCATGCCAATCGCAATATAAATTGTCGGATCAAAGCGGGCGTCTATACGCGCCACGCGCATGTTTTTCGCACCGGTATCGGCGGCGTCGGCCGCAAACAGCGCGGACTGCCTGTCTTCCAGACCAAACGCTTTGATCATGCGGATGCTGGTCATGCTCTCCTGGGTGCGATCGTTTAACGACGAGAACGCCGCCTGCGCCAGCTTAAAGCGTTCATGGAGCTGCTCGCCGTAGCGGTTAATCGCCAGCGCCATCAGCGGCATCGGCAGCAACGCCAGCAGCGTGAGCTCCCAGCTAATTTGCGTAGACATCACAATCAGTACCGCACAGCCCATCACCAGGGAATCCACCAGCGTTAACACCCCTTCACCGGCGGCAAACACCACACGGTCCACATCGTTAGTGGCGCGGGCGATGAGATCCCCGGTACGGTGACGCAGATAAAACTCAGGGTGCTGGCGGCTCAGCTGGCGGTAAAAGTCCTCGCGCAGCTCAACGGCAAGCTGATAGGACGCGCCGAACAGCAGCACGCGCCAGACATAACGCAGCAGGTAAACCACCACGGCCGTCAACACCAGCGTACCGACCCACATCATCACCCGTGCGGCGGTGTAATGTTGTTCCGTAACACCATCCACGACGTATCCCACCACTTTGGGCGGGATCAGTTGCAAAATGGCAATGATAATAAGCAGGGCCACCGCGCCGAGGTAGCGTTGCCACTCCCGACGAAAGTACCAGCTTAATTGGGCAAATAATCGCACGCGGTCTTTTCCTGAAGATATTTTATGAAGTTATTCAATGGGTAACGCTGTGGTGTATTTAATCTGTTCCATGGCGAAACTGGAGGTGACATCGGACAAGCCCGGTACGCTATTGACCAGCCGCTTGTAAAAATCATCGTAGCGCTTCATGTCTGCCACCTGAACGCGCATCAGATAGTCGTATTCCCCCGCCATGCGCCAGAAGCCGAGCACCTCGGGCATGTCGGAAACCTGGGTGACGAAGCGGCTGTACCATTCGCTGCTGTGATGCTGCGTTTTTATCAGGACGAAGGCGGTCAGTCCAAGCCCCAGTTTTTCGGGGTCCAGCAGCGCCACACGTCCCAGCAGAATGCCATCGTCTTCCAGCTTCTTGAGGCGCTTCCAGCACGGTGTGGTGGTCAGATTAACGGCATCTGCCAGCGCCTGCAAAGAGAGGGTGCAGTCGCTTTGCAGCAAAGAAAGCAGCTTGCGGTCAATTTTATCTAGCATATCCACCTCCCAGAGAAAATTATTCTCCTTACATTCTATTTTAAAGGCCAGATAGCAACAATTTTTTCTGTGCTTTTCGCTATGCTGGGCACAAAATGACAAACGGATAATTACGATGAATAGCACCTGGGTTAAACATGCCATCAGCGAAATAAATGCCGACTATCAGCGCTCGGCAGACACCCATTTGATCCGCCTGCCTTTGCCTGGATTTCCCGGCATTCAGCTTTACCTGAAGGATGAAAGTACCCATCCTACCGGCAGCCTGAAGCATCGCCTGGCGCGTTCACTCTTTTTATACGGTTTATGTAACGGCTGGATTAAAGAAGGCACCACGATTATTGAATCGTCGTCCGGATCAACTGCCGTCTCAGAGGCCTACTTTGCCCGCCTGCTGGGCCTGCCGTTTATCGCTGTGATGCCCTCCTGCACGGCGAAACGTAAAGTTGAACAGATCGAATTTTACGGCGGGCGCTGCCACTTTGTGGAAAGCGCCTGCGAAATCTATGCGGCCTCCGAAATGCTGGCCCGCGAACTAAATGGTCACTATATGGACCAGTTCACCTTCGCCGAGCGCGCCACCGACTGGCGCGGCAATAATAACATTGCGGACAGCATTTTCCGCCAGATGACCCACGAGCCACATCCCGTCCCCTCTTACATTGTCATGAGCGC
>NZ_JABMCU010000071.1:0-19686 GCF_013179605.1 Enterobacter sp. CM29
GCGTTGCTGCATCACTTTCGCCATGTTCACGCAGAACCTGTGCCAGCTGGCGCAGCTGCGACGCCGTCAGGCCGACCCGCATGCTTGCTCGCGTATGCGACAGCAGTTGTGATTCGACGCCCGGCGTGGCCGCTAATGCGCCAACCGTTGCCAGCTCGCGGCTTTGCCAGTCGAGGTTATCGCGGGCGAAAATGTCGCCGAAAAGGTGCGTTTGCAGGAACTGATTAATCACCGGGGCAAAATCAAACAGCGGGCCCTGGACGGGAGCGCCTGAGATTTTTGTCTGGTTTGCGGTACCGACACGGCGAAGCTCATCCCCGACAGGGATCGGGGCAACCGGCTCTTTACCCTCAACGTCTTTGATACCACGTTGTTTACGTGCTTCGACGACCTTCATCAGTTCACTAAGCGCATTCAGGCTACGGGGGAAGCCCGTATAGGCATAAAGCTGGACGAGAATCTCTTTGGTTTCGTTTATCGTGAGCCCTGCGTCAAGACCCTGATTCAGGGCTGCATTCAGCTTATCCATCTGGCTGCTGGCCATCGATGCCGCAATCAACGGGATGGCCTGTTGGCGGGCTGACAGCGTATCTGAAACCTTTTGTTCGTGGTTCATTTCTGAGGCTCCTTTATTGACGGGCGCAGCATGTGCCGCGAGACCAAAACCAAAGGTCAGCAGTACCGCTGCCGTTAATGCTTTAATGGGCGTGGTATTGTTCATCTGTCACTTTCTCCATCCAGTTAACGCTTTTGCCATTCACAATCCCGGTTATCGCCAGATGCGTCATCGCGCTGCCGGGGGCCGCCCCGTGCCAGTGTTTGACGCCCGCCGGGCAAGAGACAACGTCACCGGCGCGGATAACCTGCACCGGCTGGCCTTCTTGCTGGGTGAGCCCAACACCCGAGGTCACAATCAGCCGCTGACCTGCCGGATGCGTATGCCAGGCGGAACGAGCGCCGGGTTCAAACGTGACATAAGCCCCGGAAACAGGGATGTCATTATCCGGTTTGAAGAGAGGATCAACCCTGACACGACCGGTAAAGTTCTCGGCTGGCCCGAACACCGCGTTCTGACTTCCTGCTGGGGCGATATGGACAGCGGGATTTTGTTCTGCTGCCCAGGATGAAAATGTGAAGAAGGGCAGTAACAGCCCGAGGTAACGTAAATGTCCGATCATGCAAAGCGTCCTTATCAATGAAGAGGGGATTGCCTGCGATGATTTTATCGGGAGGGTGATGACGTCAGGCTGACGCCCCCCTGACAATTCTGTCAGCTAACCCCGGTCCCGGCTCAGTATCGGATTGAGCATTGCCCGCCGCTTTATCCGCTTGTAGCGCAAAGGTGAGGCCAAAAGTATTGATGCCTCCTTCACTACGGGCAAAGACATCTCCCCGGTGCATAATGGCGACGGCACGTACGATCGACAGGCCCAGTCCATGATGGGTATCACTCCTGGCTCGGGAGGTGTCGACGCGATAGAACCGCTCGAAAAGCCGGTGTAAGTGCTCTGGTGCTATCGGATCGCCCGGGTTTGAAACTTCAACACAGGCCTGATGACCGGTTTCGCTTAACCGTACCGTAACCGTACTGTTGGAGGGGGAGTGTCTTGCGCTGTTTTCCAGTAAATTGGCCAGTGAACGGTGGAACAGTCGTCGGTCGATGTCCGCGGTGACGTCGCCCTGAACATCGAGAGAGAGCTGTTTTTCAGCAAAAGAGGGTTCCACATACTCCGCTGTTTTTAGGGTTTCTTCGCGCAGGGAGACTTGGGTAAGCTGGGATGCATGTTCACCCGCATGGGCATGGGAAAGGAACAGCATGTCGTTAACAATAGACGTCATGCGTTCAAGTTCTTCCAGATTGGAACCCAGTAACTCTTCCAGTTCATCATGTGAACGGCGGCGCGAAAGCCCCAGCTGCGTCTGGCCGATCAGGTTAGTCAGCGGAGTCCGGAGTTCATGCGCAACATCGGCATTAAAGCTTTCGAGCTGCCGCCAGGC
Organism: Enterobacter sp. CM29; assembly: GCF_013179605.1. Lineage (NCBI taxonomy): Bacteria > Pseudomonadati > Pseudomonadota > Gammaproteobacteria > Enterobacterales > Enterobacteriaceae > Enterobacter > Enterobacter sp. CM29. The sequence continues at coordinate 1,999 of NZ_JABMCU010000071.1, forward strand.
GACCTCCTGCCGTTCCAGCACGCCATTAAAAGATGATGCTAACTGCTGTAATTCGTCAGGTAATGCTTCGGTATTCAGGCGCTGTCCATGGTCCCCGGGAGCGAGTTGCCGAGCCTGTTTACTGAGCGCCCCAACGGGACGAAGACCGATCCTTGACACGACGTATCCCAGTAAGGCGACAATCACGACGCCCAGTGCGGTAATGATCAGCAATGTCCGCGTGAACGCATCGAGTGTGCCCATATACGGCGTGGAGTCGATGGCAACCACATAGCGCAGCTCAGGCCTTTCACCGTTGGCGGGGATCGTTTTCACTAACAGAAACAGCGAGCATGCACCTTCTGATGCACCTGGTACTTTATTAAAGCCTTCCTGTAAAGAAGACCACTGAACACCCACCGGTGGTGTTCCCCCCATGCTAAAGCGTGGGTTATCGCTTACTATCCAGTAGCGAACGCGCTCACCTTCAGAATTGGTTAATACGGTAAATTTATTGGCAAGCAGTGACCAGCCGTCAGCCGAGGTTCGTGCGGTGATCCACGGACTCATTAATGATTCGCGGAACAGCAGCTCGTTGTGCATCTGCTTTTGCAAAGAGTCATGCAAGGAGCTTCTGAGCAGGATGCCGATAACGGAAACAATCAGTAGCGCGGATAAGGCAAACATCAGCGCCAGGTGAACGGAGATGGAACGCTTAAGCATGTTTATCCCCTTCATTTATTCGGACCGGACTTCGAGGACATACCCCATGCCACGAACGGTATGTAACAGCTTGATATCGAACGGCGCATCCACTTTGGCCCGAAGTCGTTTAATGGCCACTTCAACCACGTTGGCATCGCTGTCGAAATTCATGTCCCATATCTGCTCAGCTATCATCATTTTTGAAAGAATCTCTCCCTGATGCCGGGCCAGAAGGCTCAACAGGGAAAACTCTTTCGCGGTCAGCTCCAGCCGTGTTCCGGCACGAAATACGCGGCGAGCCAGCAGGTCGAGATGCAGATCGTGAATTTGCAGTTGGGTGATGTCCGCACCATCCGTAGAACGACGACGTACCAGTGCCTGTATACGCGCCACCAGCTCAATCAGCGAGAAGGGCTTGGGCAGATAATCATCCGCGCCAAGACGAAGCCCTTTAACGCGCTCGTCGACCGAGCCGCGAGCCGAAAGCATCAGCACAGGCGTCTGTTTTGCTGCTCGCACCCCCTCGAGTACCCGGTAGCCGTCCATCCCCGGTAGCATCACATCCAGTATTATCGCGTCGTAGTCGAACTCCAGCGCGTAATGAAGACCTTCAGCGCCATCTGCAGAGACATCTACCGTAAACCCGGACTCACCCAGCGCACGGGAGAGATAGGTTGACGTTTTTTCTTCATCTTCGACTAACAACAGGCGCATAACGGGACTTCCTCTTAACTTTTCATCGGTGCTTCAACATCGGAATAAACCTGCACGGCATCCGGCAGACGTTGACCCTGGATAGTGATGGCGTCCAGTGAGCGGGTGAGCTCGGTCATCTCAGCGGAAGTCAGCGATACGCCGGTAGCCGCTGTGTTTTGCAGCATATGGTCTTTATTGGTGGTGCCAGGAATGGGAACAATCCAGGGTTTACGGGCCAGGAGCCATGCCAGTGCAATCTGCCCCGGCGCGGCATTTTTTCTTATTGCCCAGGATTTCAGTAGTTCAACCAGCTGTAAGTTGTGTGGCAGGTTGTCAGGCGAGAAGCGTGTTTCTGTCGCGCGGAAATCACCGGTAGCGAACCGGGTATTCTCATCAATCCAGCCCGTTAAAAATTGCACGCCGAGTGGGCTCCATGGCACGAACCCAATGCCCAGTTCTTCACACACCGGAAATACCTGCTTTTCAGGGCCACGCCAGAGCATGGAGTATTCACTTTGTACAGCTGTAACGGGTAATGCTGCATGAGCGCGTCTCAACGTGTTGATGCCCATTTCAGACAGACCCCAGTGCAGGACTTTTCCTTGATCCATTAAATCTTTCACCACACCGGCGACATCTTCGATCGGGATCTGTGGATCAACCCGGTGTTGGTACAGTAAATCGATACGATCGGTACGCAGGCGTTTGAGCATGTTTTCGACGACCTGCCTGATATGCTCCGGCCTGCTGTTAAGGCCCGGCAGACGCTTTCCCGTCTGTTGGTCAATGTTCCAGCCAAACTTGGTGGCGATAACGATTTTGTCCCTGAACGGGGCGACGCCTTCCCCGAGAATTTTTTCGACTTCAAACGGGCCGTAGGCTTCAGCTGCGTCGAAGAACGTTACCCCTTCATCAAATGCCCGACGGATAACATTGATCATCTCAGGACGCCAGGGAACGGAGGTGTCGTATTTGCGACTCATGTTCTGCGCGCCCAGACCGACGGCAGAAACTTCCAGCTTCCCGAGTTTACGCTTGCCCGGAGCAGCATTGCGTTGGCTGGGTTGTCTGGATGAATCGACCTGAGAGGATTGGCTCGCCGCCGATACGTGGGGAATCAGCGAGGCGGCGGCAATACCGGCCCCGGCGACTAATAGCTTGCGCCGCTCTGGCATTGTTGGGGCATTCTGTCTTTTCATTGATCGCTCCTTTTCTCAGAAAACTGAACATGAATCGCATTTAAGCGAGACCATTCTGCCTTCTGATTGCCAACATAAAGCTGACGGTTACCTGACAGCGTTGTCAGAAACACTTATCCATCCCAGCCCGTTTCCTGACAAAAATGTTATTTCCCTGTCACGATGCTGACAGCCCTCTCCGCCTACTCTGAGCCTGCAAATTTGATTCCGCGAGCCTGTATAACCAGGCCAATACTCATCGGGAGAGATCATGAAATTCACGCTTATCAGTGCAATGCTACTCACGGCAATGGCCGGAGTGACCTCAGCCAATGCGGCTGATTACAAAAAAAATCCATTCACACTCGTCTATGACGGTGCCATAACTGAGAACGTCAAAGGCAAGGTCAACATTCATCCGGTGAAATACGATCTGCATGGCATTCAGATTGCTGCGAATGTCTATACCCCTGCTAACTACGATCCCGCCAAAAAATACCCTGCGGTGGTGGTTGCACATCCTAATGGTGGCGTAAAAGAGCAGGTCGCCGGGTTGTATGCCCAGCGTCTCGCCGAGCAGGGCTACATCACCATTACCGCCGACGCGGCTTATCAGGGTGCCAGCGGTGGGATGCCTCGCAGCGTGGATAAACCCGCTAATCGCATTGAGGATATCCACGGCATGGCTGACTACATAAGCCAGTATCCTGGTGTAGATACCGCCCGCCTTGGTCTGCTGGGTATTTGCGGTGGCGGCGGTTATTCACTTGTTGCGGCTGAAACTGACAAGCGGTTTAAATCGATAGCAACCATCAGCATGTTTAATTCAGGCCTTGTGCGCCGCAACGGCATGCAGGATTCACAGCTGGATACTATCCAGCAGCGTCTTCAGCAGGCTTCTGACGCACGTGCTCAGGAAGCCGCCGGAGGCGAAGTGCTTTACTCCGGCGATGCCAACCTGACTGATGAACAGATTGCTAAATTACCCTTTGCCTTGTATCGCCAGGGCTACGAGTATTACTGGAAAACCCACGCGCATCCGAACTCCACGTTTAAATACACCACCAGCAGTCTTCTGGATTTGATGAGCTTTGACGTAACGGACCATATCAATCTCATCAATAAACCGCTGCTGATGATTGCCGGTACAAAAGCGGATACGCTCTATATGACTGAAGACGCGTTCGCGAAAGCCACAGGTACGAAGGACAAAGAACTCTTCCTGATCGATGGCGCTACTCATATCGAGACGTATTGGGTGCCTGAATACGTTGATAAGGCTTTGCAAAAGTTAGACGTCTTCTTCGATAAGAATATTTAGTTAGCCTCCGATGACGCCCCAGCCGCGCAGGCTGGGGTGTGTCCATCAGCTGTAGCCACTTCCCGCTTGCGTATTCACGCGATAGACCCAGATTAACGAAGTTGCGGTTAAAGATAATTACGCTGCTTAAATAGGCGCTATGAATGGAATTCATAGACCTAATCTGGAGCAGGGAATGAAAAGGATGAGCCTGATGTGACAGGATGGCTCGGGAGAGAGTGAATCATTCACTTCAAATTACTTTCAGGCGGAGAAGCAAATGAGTACGCAAGAGCCAACATTTAGTGAGGTAGTAAAAAACAGATACTCGGCCAGAGCCTTTCTTCCATCTCCCATCCCCAGCGATACCCTCAAAGACATTTTGCTCGAAGCGCAATGCGCACCATCCAACTGCAATACTCAACCCTGGTCCCTGCATATCGTTGCAGGAGATAAACTTCGTGAATTAAGCCACGCACTGACGGAAGATCTGAGGGCTGGAAGCTACAGCCTTGATTTTACGTTTGATAAAGAAGCTTATCCCGAGCCATTCAGGCAACGGGCTTCGGAACAGGGGCGCTCGTACTATCAGGCACTGGGCGTTGCGCGGGGGGATAACTTAAGTCGCTCAGAAGTGGTCGAGCGTAATGTGAGATTTTTCGGCGCGCCTCATGTTGCCCTGCTGTTCATTCCTGCTGTAGGGGACAACGTTCGCGTAGCCTCGGACGCCGGTATGTATGCGCAGACATTCCTGCTTTCTCTGGCAGCTCGCGGTTACGCAGGCGTTCCACAGGCAGTGCTGAGTTATTTTGCCCAAACGGTGCGTCGAATATTAAATGTTCCTGAGGGCTTCAGGCTGCTTTACGGTATTTCGTTTGGGATCCCAGATAAAACGCATCCCTCCCTGAGCTACAGGGAAGGGCGGGTATCTCTGGACGAAAGTGTCGTCTGGCATCAATAACGACGTTTTATTTTTTTATCTGAACGGTCAGTGCCATCAGGGCGCTGGCTGCTGTAAACAACGCAATTATCCAGCCCATCGTCCATGGTGTGCCGTCACTGAACAGGGCAAGAAGAAGTGAAGAGATGATGCCGCTGCCGTATTGTAACGCACCCATTAGCGCCGATGCGGAGCCAGCCACATTAGGCACTGCGTCCAGAGCGCAAGCCGTGGATGTCGCCGCGATGATGCCATTCATAGAGAAGAACACGAACACAGCGCCGACAATCACGGTGATTCCACCCACACCCAGGCCGGTGGTGACTGCCAGCACTATTGCCGCAATAGCGGCGATGAATACGGCATTCCTGAGCAACGCTTCCAGTGGATAGCGGTGAACCAGACGTCTGTTGACCATGCTCACCGCCATCAGTCCAACAATGTTTACTGCAAACAGCCAACCGTAATGCTGCGGGTCAACGCCGAAGTACGTGATGTACACAAACGGGGAACCTGTGATAAAGGCGTAGGCTGCAACGTAGTAGAACGTCAGGCACAAAGTAAATCGCATGTATCTGGCGTTGGTGAGCAAGGCATAGTAGTTTTGAAAAGCTTTGGTTACGGAGGCTTGTGAGCGTTTTTCAGCAGGTAATGTTTCGGGTAGCCAGAATAAAGACATCAGCATTAATGTTCCGATAATCGCCAGCAGCCAGAATATGGCATGCCACGAGGTGACTTTAATCATCTGCCCCCCTATCAGGGGCCCGGCAATCGGCGCGATGGCCATAATGATCATCAGAGTCGAAAGCATTTGTGCTGCACGAGTACGGCTAAACAAGTCACGGATCATTGCTCGTGCCAGCATCGGCCCGGTACAGGCACCTAACGCCTGAAAAACACGCCAGAAGACAATTTGCACGATATCCGTTGATAACGCGCACCCCACCGAGCCGACGATGAATAGACCTAACCCGATAAACAGCGGCAGTCGACGCCCATAACGATCGCTAATCGGTCCCCATATCAGTTGTGCGATGCAAAAGCCGATAAGGAAACCTGTGATTGTCAGCTCTGCATCACCCTGTAAATCTTTGGCCATGACCGGCATAGCCGGAAGATAGATATCGGTTGATAAAGAGGTTACAGCCATCAGGGCGCTGAGAATGAGTAGAAACGAGAGACCTGTTTTGTTAGCTATAGCCGACTGTGTACGCGCCTGTTGATTAAGCATGGGGATCCGTTGGACATGAAGAGATAGGGGTATGTTAACGGGTTTGTGCTCGCTGATAATCACAGGGGGAGGATAGGGACTATGAGTGACATTCATTAATCGAAAAGATTATTGCAGGTTTTTTGGGGCCAGCGATAAGCAGTATTCTTATAGTGTTACCTCTTCCTGCATGTTGCTAAAATCACCAGTACAACATGTCAGGCAATTGCGTTCAGATGACCGCTACCGTCGAAAGCAATACTGACAGAACTGTTAATGTTGTGACATATGATGATCCTTATGGTGATGTCCTGATTAATAAACATACGGAATATGTATGGTGTAGGTGATGCTTCAGATTAAAATAAAGGCTAAGCCCCGTATCTCCAGTCAGAAATACCGGGCTTGTTGTTACCTGGCAATTAGCGCGAACACGCCCCAGCCAAAGTATTCCCGGGCGTACGTTACGTGGCGTTTCGGCGCGATGTTTAGCTCGGCCCTGACTTCGGCGGCGAAGTCGTCGTCAGGATTAGCCTCCAGCCAGCGGCGCATGGTCAGCCATTTCGCGGCTTCATACCGGTCCCAGCCTTCCTGGTCTGCCAGTACCATTTCCACCACGTCGTAGCCGAGTTCATCGAACGCGTTGACAAGCCCTGGCAGCGTCAGGAAATCGGTCGTCGAGCTGACGCCGCAGGCCTGGGCAATCTCTTCCGTCGCAGGTAGCTGACGCCAGTAGGGTTCGCCGATAAGCATGATCCCGCCCGGTTTCAGGCTTTGTGCCAGCAGCTCGACGGTCCCGGCAAACCCACCGGCTATCCATGTCGCACCGACACAGGCTGCCACATCGCATTTCTCTTCTGTAACGTATCCGGCGGCGTCGTTATGTATGAACTGAACCCGGTTGCTGACGCCGAGCTCTTCGGCGCGGCGTCTGGCCTGCTCGCTGAACAACTGGCTCAAATCGATACCGACACCGGTAATGGCGTGATCCCTGGCCCAGGTGCAGAGCATCTCGCCCGAGCCGCTGCCGAGGTCAAGAATGCGGGTCTCCGGCTTCATGCTCAGCACGCGGCCAAGCGTGGCGTACTTTTCTTCGGTGAACGGGTTGTGGATGCGGTGCTCGCTTTCACTGATGGTAAAAATACGTGGGATATCCAATGTGGAATTCCTTTTATTGCGTTGAGTATTAAGAGGGCGTTTCTCTGAGGTATTTGCTTTTTCAGCCAGCAGAGCAAACAGCTTTCCTTCAAATGTCTCGCTGACTGGCCAGTCGTGGCTTTCAGGAGGAGGAAGCAGGGCAAACCCGGCATTACCGAGCAGGCTGACATACTCGTCATCGCGCCAGGCCGTCATCTGGCTGCCGAAACGGGTGGTTTGGCCGTTTACCTCTATGGCCCAAAACTGCGTTGAGCTGGTCTGTGCTTCTTCATCCCAGCCATGTTCCGTCAGCAGCAGGTGAGGGACGCCCAGAAACAGCCCGTCGGGACAGCGTTGCCAGCTCGGTTCAGCCATTCCCTGACGCTTAACTTCGTCGAAAGTATGTACTTCAGTGAGCAGCCTGCCACCCGGCTCCAGCCACAGCGCGCAGCGGCTGACGAGTGAGCGCGTATCCGCCGTGCTAAACACATTCAGTTCCCCGAATGTCATCATGATGAAATTGAACGATTTATCCGGCCAGTATGCGCGGACATCCTGCTGAACATAATCGATATTCAATCCGGTGTTCTGCGCCTGCTGACGGGCCCAGCTCACGGATGCCGGTGAGAAATCCACGCCGGTGCAGTGAAATCCACGTTCCGCTAAGCGGTGGGTATAAAAGCCGGGGCCGCAGCCGAGATCGAGGATATGTGCGCCAGGTGGTAACTGGCTGGCGATCCATTCGACCTGCTGCTCAATAACCTCCTGCCTGCGGCTGGCCCAGTCGTGCTCCTGCGACAAATGGTTCGCCAGCATGCGCTGGCTGAAGGCCGGTTCGTCCCAGGGAATTTTACTTTCCTCCGCTGACAGCTGGATGTGCCGGGACGCGGAAATAAGGGTGCTGATATCCATCATCCTCTCCTTAACGGTTATCAAGCTGCGCGCGAACGTTGTTCAGCCCGGTAGTGTTAATGCGGTAGGGCTGACCGTTAACGGATTTGATCAGCTTTTTGGTTTTGAGCTTTTTGAAAACGGCGAGCGTGCAGTCATCCAGCAGTAGCCCTTCGCGGCTATAGCATTCAACGGCGGTGACGCGGCCAGACGCATCGCGGACGTGCACAATACGGCCACCTTTGGCGAGAACGTGTAAGGTACGTTGTTCCTGACGGGATAAATTCATACTGGAAAACCTGTTTAATCATCATGTGCAAAACGTGCAAACACACAGCGGTGTCCGCATTCGATTTCGGCGCATTGATAATCAGTCCGGCCTGGAAAGGTCGGTAAGCTGATTATCGGATGATTACATTCTCCAGCATCAAAGCCTCGGGTTGAGTTGAAAGGTATTTACGGGGTGAATGATAACACCTGATTTTTATAAGTGAATACCCAGGGGTGAAAAACGTGATCACGGTTGGCATCGGGTTGAGGAGAGGGAATCATTCCAGGCCGCTCTTAATTTTGCTGTCGACCTGAGGCTGTGGTTTGCTGAAAAGATATCCCTGCACAAGCTCACAACCCAGAGCCTGAAGCCGCTCAAGCTGCTCTTCGGTCTCAACGCCCTCGGCTATAACGCCCATATTAAGGCTCTTAGCCATACCGGTAATAAGCTTCACAATATTAAGCGCATCTTCTTGTGTAGATATCGGATTGACAAAAGATTTATCGATCTTGATTTTATCAAAATTCAGTTCGCTTAGTCTGGAGAGCGACGAATAACCCGTGCCAAAATCATCAATGGAAATTCTTACGCCCAGTGCGCGGAGTTTTTTCAGAATCGCAATGGGGTTATTTCTGTCACTAAAGAGGGATGACTCCGTGACCTCTAACTCAAGACGGTTAGCCGGGAGCCCGGTCTCAGCCAGAACGGTCTGCACCGTATTAATAAATGATTTACTGCCTAATTGAACAGGCGAGACGTTTACGGAGATCCTGGCCGGAACAGCCCAGGAGACCGCTTCCCTACAGGCCAGTTTAAGTACGGTTTTACCTATCTCGTTGATCATGCCTGTTTTTTCAGCGGCGAAAATAAAGCTATCCGGGGAAAGCATTCCCTTGACGGGGTGCATCCAGCGAATAAGCGCTTCATAGCCGTAAATTTCCTTGCTGACGGAATTCACAATAGGCTGGTAATAAACAATAAATTCATTGTTTTCTATCGCCCTTGCCATATCATTTTCAAGCGTTCTGCTCTCCTGCAACTTCTGAAGCATTCGCTGACGGAAAACTTTAATCTGCTGTGAGCCTGCCTTTTTGGCTTCATAGAGCGCCAGATCGGCGAACTTATAAAGATAATCAGCACGTCGTTCATTATCTGATAAAACAATACCCACGCAGGTGGCAATTTTTATAAGCTGGTTATTAATCGTATAGGGTTTACTGATATTCTCGCTGATTTCTCTAGCGCGCAAAACGGCTTCGCTTTCGTTTAACCCGCTGGCTAAAAAAGCAAACTCGTCTCCGCCTAAACGGTAAAATCTGTCTGAAATATTGCTCATGGCGGTCAATCGCCTGGATACCTGACGTAACAGTAAATCGCCAGCATCATGACCATAGGTATCGTTGACCTCTTTGAATCGGTCTAAATCAAATAACATTACCGTAACGGGAACATGATTTTCTTCGGCCTCAAGATTGAGTTTGCTGAGCTCATCCCAGAAGTACAGACGGTTTTTCATGCCAGTGAGGGAATCATGGTAAACGTCATACTCTAGTTTTGAATTCTGAATCTGTAGGGTCTCCTTGGATAACTGGAGTTCTTCTGCAAGACTTTCAACCTGCCTGTGCGCTTTAAGGATGTTTTTATTTTGATAGATCGTTAAAAAACCCAGGATAATACTCAGAATGATCAGCAGTAAAGAGAGGGCTGAGTAAATATAATACAGGATCTGTATTTTATGGTTGCTACTGTTAATCGTGCTAATGTCTTTCGTTAACGCGCTTGATGAAAGCTGACTGAGTGGAGCATCCAGCAAATGCATGGTATGAAGGTATGTTTTTACATCCGAATGGCTCATTTTTTCGAGGTTAGCATCCAGATACGTAAGGATTTTATCAAGGCTTAACGCGAGGTCATGATGTGCCTGAACGTTTTTAATGTAATGCCCTAAATCCCCCTCCTTAAACAGATCATTCTGGCTTAGCATAATTTCCAGCCGCATCCTGACCTGGTCTATCGTAACGTCATCGGAATCGGTTGCGTACAGACCAAGCCATGATTCAAAGCGGTAATATTCGGATACCAGTTGGGCGACAGACCATGACTCCGTGTAATGAGTCAGTTTTTGGAGCTCCTGCTGTCGATCGTAAACAAGAAAAGCAATATATCCAGTGGTGATAAAAAGAGAAAAAATGATACCAACCAGTATCCTGTTCATTATGTTCTCCTGAACTGCTATTCAATCTTCATTTTGCTGACCTGCCATGCCGATCGCGAGTAATATATCTGATTATTTAATTCAGGAAGACTGTCGTAGGGATATACAATGAATGCCGGCCCTTTATCTCGGATGCGCATATATTCACCATTAACCTTCAAAGCGAGTATGGCATTATATTTTTTAAAGTCGCTGAGCGGGATGGCTGTCGCGTAATCATTAAGCGCTATAACATTGACCACGTTACCCTTTGCGCCAATATAATCCATGAGTTTGCTCATTGGAACACCCTCAAACTTTGTGCGGCCATTATACCAGGGGGATGATGTCTGAAAGCTCACCATACCGAGTTTTTCAAGGCTGGCGATATCAAACACGGCTTTTCCACTTTCATTCGTGTTCTCGATATTACCGTAAATCGTTAAAATGGGTTTACCAGCAGATTTTGGCAACTCACCAGCCAGGGTGACGCTTTGCACTAAAAAGCAGCACAGCATTAGGATAAATCGCATTTCAGCCTCCACGTTTTAACATAAGTATAAGAATTATAATTTAGTTATCCTACTAGTTTATATATTTTATCTCTCCCCACGTTTATCCATCATAATCAGGATGTAAAAACGCCGTCAGTCGGCAGCCACCCGAGCGATGCTTAACCTTCTTACCGCAGACGCATGACAAGGAACCGTCCATCATGAAAAAAGATAGCTATGCCTTTTTAATTCCACTCATCGTTGGCGGGTTAACGTTGATATTTGGCTTTGTTGTCTGGTCAATCGAGATTTATCGCGTGACATTTCTTACGGCCCTGGGGGAACAGTATCTTGCGGCTGTCTCATTGTTGCTGCCGCTGGTGGCGATGGTGATGTTCGCCGCGAAGAGGGCGTTTAAAGACAAAACCCTTGTTGACGTTGTCAAACTTTACCTCGGCCTCATCATCTTCAGCCTGCCGGTTGCCATTTTTGTCATCTTTACCGCGGCCTGGCTACTGAACGGAGAATACTCTGCCTGGAGCCAACCTTACCGGTATGAATCCGGCAGCAGAAATAGCTGTTCGGGGGCGGAAGTCTATGAGCCGGAACTCAAGAGAGAGATCCGCATCTGTTATCCTCAGGGATATTATTTAATCGATGGCACCCTGTACGTGGAAAAGCGGAGTAATTCGCTGGGTATGGTGGTGCTTTGGGCGATCGCGCGATCCTGAACCTCAGGCTCGAATAACCCCTTTAGCCCGCCTCCAGCATCCCAAAGCTGACAATCCGCGAGCGGCCCAGCTCTTTCGCCCGGTACAACGCGACGTCCGCCGCGCGCAGCAGATTATCGCTCTGGGCGTGCTGCGGATAGCTGGCGATCCCGATCGACACATCCACCGGGCCAATCTCCGAAAGCCCGTAGCGCAGCGAAAGCGCATGCACGCCGTTGTAGATCTCCGTTGCAGCGGCGTGCGCTGCTTCCTCATCTGCACCGGTAAGAAGCACCAAAAACTCTTCACCCCCATAGCGGAAGGCCAGCCCGCTATCGTGTACCGCCCGTTGAATAATGGCTGCCACGCTTTTGATCACCAGATCGCCGGCCTCATGACCAAAGCGGTCATTAATGCTCTTGAAGTGATCGATATCGATCATCAGGCAGCTTACCGGCTCCTCGTTACGCACGGCCTGCTTCATTTGAGTACGTAACGTATCTTCCAGATGGTGGCGGTTACGCAGCCCCGTCAAGGGATCGAACAGGGCTTTTTCCAGCAGCGCATCGCGCAGCCGCTGGTTGGCCAGCGCCAGTCCCAGCGCCTCGGCCATCAGTTCCAGATAGGCGCGGGACGGCGCGGTTTCAGGCGTGATGTTCTGGAATGAGAGCAATCCAATCGCCTCGCCCTGAGCAATCAGGGGAACGCACAGCGATTGCTGCGCCTGTGATTCGGGCAGATGATAACAGCCGATATCCGGCTCGCCGTTCACTGGCGGATGGCTTTGACCACGCCGGACGGCCCAGCATTCGTCAGGATGGAACGGCTTTTTATCCCCTTCTGGCGATAGCCATTCGGCCGTACAGCGCATCTGCCACGGCTCGCGTTCCAGAATATACAGACGCCCTGAAACCCCCGGCGCAATATTGGGTGCAAACAGCTCCGCCACATTCATCACGTCGGCAAAGTTTTCACAGCCCTGCAACCGCTGGGTCATTCGCGCCAGCAGTTCGCGGATGGCCCAGTCAGCATCGCGCTCTTTTTCCAGCCGCTGCCTTGCCAGCCCGTTCTCACGGAAGATGCGGATGGCCTGCGCCATATCACCGATTTCATCAACCTGGGTAAAGTTCGGCGTTTCGACGGCGTAATCCTGCGATGCAAGACGATGAACTACGTCACTCAGACGCACCACCGGACGGAGTACGCGGCGCTTGAGGATGAAAACCATCACAAACAGGAAGAGCAGGGCGGTCAGGCCGACCATCACCTCAGAGGCCGTTCGAAGCGTTTTGGACGTTTTGGTTGCGGCCTGCACGTCGGCAATAATGCGCTTGTCCAGCAGCATGCGAAAGCGTTCGATAGTGTTGTGTGCCCGTTCGAGTTCCAGCTCATAGCTCTTACCAAACAGCAGCGAAACGGCCTGCTGTTCCTCGCCACGGGTGATGCCGTCAATGGCTGCCTGCTGTTCATCCTGGAGATCGTCTACAATTTTCAGTCCGTCGTACAGCAGCGCCAACTCTTCGCCCGATGCCCCCGTATTTTTGAGCTGTCGCAGCGTGTGTTCGATATTCTTCAGCTCGGCTTCTTTCGCCTGATATTTCTCAAGCACCTCGGGCTCTTTTTGGATGACGTAAAGCCGCGCCAGATCGGAGAGCATCCAGGTGTCTGTCTCGATCTCCTCCGTCAGCTGATCGAAGACCTGGCGTTGTTTAACGGCTTCACGTTCGATGTTATCGGCGTGGGAAGCCATCAGCATGACGATGCCGGAAGCAATGGTCAGGCACACCGTGACACCATAAGCCCAGTTCGTGATCGTGGCGATTCGCACCTGTTGGATCCTTCTACGACAAATGTGGAAGAGCGTTCATTTCAGATTATAGAAAACCTCTGATTTATCGCGAAAAAAAAGGCGGCACAGGGCCGCCTCACAGAACGCGTTTCTTTATAGATCCGGAGAATTTCTCCCCTCTTCGATAAAGTCTGCGTCCAGCTCCTCGGCGTTGCCTGCGTGGTCGCGGCCGGAGAAGAGGTTCCAGCAGGCGATAAACAGAGCGGCAATCAGCGGCCCAATCACAAAGCCGTTGATGCCGTACAGCTCCATACCGCCGAGCGTGGTGATCAGTATCAGGTAGTCCGGCATTTTGGTGTCTTTGCCCACCAGCAGCGGACGCAACAGGTTGTCCACCAGCCCGACGATAATGACGAAGAAGCCCACAATGAACAGACCCTGCCACAGCTGGTGAGTGGCAAACAGGAAGATGGCGGCGGGAACCCAGACGATGGCCGACCCAACGGCAGGCACCAGGGAGAGAAATGCCATCAGTGCGCCCCACAATACGCTGCCGTCAATACCGACAATAGCAAAGGCGATACCACCGAGCGTGCCCTGAACCACCGCCACGACCGCCGTGCCTTTTACCGTGGCGCGCGACACGCCGACAAACTTAGCGAACAGGTGCTGTTTGACGAAGTCAGACAGCGGTAGCGAGTCGAGGATCTGGCGCACCAGATACGGCCCGTCTTTCAGCAAGAAAAACAGCAGATACAGCATAATGCCAAAGCTGATGGCAAAGCCGAACGTCCCTTTCCCAATCAGGAACGCGCTGCCCGCCAGATACTGCCCGCCCTGTAACGCGACATCGGAGAGTTTTTTCTGGATCTGCGCGGCGTTGGTCAGGTTGTGATCCGCCAGGAAGCCGCTGGCCCAGTCCGGCAGGCGGTTGAAGATACCGGCGATCACTTCCGGGAACTGCGTGTTGTTCTGTTGCAGCCTGGTGTAAACCATGTTCAGTTCCACCGCGAGCGAGGAAAGGATCACCATCAACGGAATAAACACGATCAGGCAGATAATGCCGAGTGTGAGGAGTGAAGCCAGCCCGTTGCGATCGCCCAGCGCGGTACGCAGTTTGTTTTTTACCGGGTTGAAAATGATGGTCAGGATCGCGGCCCACAGAATCGCCGAGAAATAGGGAGACAGCACGTCAAAGAAGGCCCAGGTTACAAGGGCCAGGATGAGAATAAAGAACCCTTTGGTCAGTCCGTTAAATCGCATAGTGAGTCCTGGTGAAGAAGAAACTGTGTCGACTATAGAACTGATTTAAGGATTTACCAATAATTGCGCTGAAGTCGCGCCGGGTGGCTTTTTGTTAACAATCGCGGTATAACACTCCTTCTTTGGATGTTTAGATGTCCATACGTTTAGAAGGTAACATGCAAACACAACAAGAAAACGGGCAACTTAAGCGCACCATGAAAACCCGCCACCTGATTATGCTCTCGCTGGGTGGCGTTATCGGCACAGGGTTATTCTTCAATACCGGATATATCATCTCGACAACCGGCGCGGCGGGCACGCTGCTGGCATATCTTATCGGTGCGCTGGTGGTCTGGCTGGTCATGCAATGTCTGGGCGAACTTTCCGTGGCGATGCCGGAAACCGGCGCGTTTCACGTCTATGCCGCCCGCTATCTCGGCCCGGCGACGGGGTATACCGTGGCGTGGCTCTACTGGCTTACGTGGACAGTGGCGCTGGGATCGAGCTTTACCGCGGCCGGGTTCTGCATGCAGTACTGGTTCCCACAGGTTCCCGTCTGGACGTGGTGCGTTGTCTTTTGCGCTGTGATTTTTGGTCTTAACGTGATTTCCACGCGCTTTTTCGCGGAAGGGGAATTCTGGTTCTCGCTGGTCAAGGTTATCACCATCGTCGCCTTTATTATTCTCGGCGGCGCGGCCATCTTTGGCTTTATCCCGATGGCGGACGGCTCTGCCGCGCCGGGACTAAGCAACATTACCGCCGAAGGCTGGTTCCCGCACGGTGGCCTGCCGATCCTGATGACCATGGTGGCGGTCAACTTTGCCTTCTCAGGAACGGAGCTTATCGGCATCGCGGCAGGGGAAACGGAAAACCCACACAAGGTTATTCCGGTTGCTATTCGCACCACCATCGCCCGGCTCATCATCTTCTTTATTGGCACCGTGTTTGTGCTGGCGGCGTTGATCCCGATGCAGCAGGCTGGCGTGGAGAAAAGTCCGTTCGTGCTGGTGTTTGAAAAGGTCGGCATTCCGTATGCGGCGGATATCTTTAACTTCGTGATCCTGACGGCGATCCTCTCGGCGGCGAACTCGGGTCTGTACGCCTCTGGCCGTATGCTGTGGTCTCTGTCTAACGAGAAAACGCTGCCGCGCTGCTTTGCCCGCGTCAACAAAAACGGCGTGCCGCTGACGGCGCTTTCTGTTTCCATGCTGGGCGGCGTGCTGGCGTTGTTCTCCAGCGTGGTCGCGCCGGATACGGTGTTTGTGGCCCTGTCAGCCATTTCCGGTTTTGCGGTGGTGGCGGTGTGGATTAGCATTTGCGCGTCGCACTTCGTGTTTCGTCGCCGTCACGTGCAGTCCGGCCAGCCGCTATCCGCGTTGCAGTATCGCGCGCCATGGTATCCGCTGGTGCCCGTGCTTGGCTTTATCCTCTGTCTGGTGGCCTGCGTGGGCCTGTGGTTTGACCCCAGCCAGCGTATTGCCCTTTATTGCGGGCTTCCGTTTGTCGCCCTGTGTTATGGTGCGTACTACCTGACCCGAAATCTGACCACGCAGGAGCCTGAACATGTCGCAGAATAATCCGCTTACCGCCCTCCTTGAAAAACAGCCGTTTGTCGTGCTGGATGGGGCGATGGCAACGGAGCTGGAAGCGCGCGGTTGTAACCTTGCCGACAGTCTCTGGTCGGCCAAAGTGCTGATGGAAAATCCGGAGCTGATCCGCGACGTACACCTCGACTACTACCGCGCGGGGGCACAGGTGGCGATCACCGCCAGTTATCAGGCGACACCCGCAGGCTTTGCCGCTCGCGGGCTGGACGAGTCGCAATCCCGGACGCTGATCGGCAAAAGCGTAGAGCTGGCACGCAAAGCGCGCGAAGCGTACCTGGCAGAGAACGCAAATGCAGGCACTTTGCTGGTGGCGGGATCTGTGGGCCCTTACGGCGCGTATCTGGCCGATGGTTCCGAGTATCGCGGCGATTATGTGCGTAGCGCTGAAGAATTTACCGCCTTCCACCGCCCGCGTGTAGAGGCGCTGTTGGATGCGGGCGCGGACCTCCTGGCCTGTGAAACGCTGCCTTCGTTCACTGAGATTAAGGCGCTGGCGGCGTTGCTGACGGCGTATCCGCGCGCCCGGGCATGGTTCTCATTTACCCTGCGTGACAGTGAGCACCTGAGCGACGGAACGCCGCTGCGGGATGTTGTTTCTGCTCTGGAAAGCTACCCGCAGGTTGTCGCGCTGGGGATTAACTGTATCGCGCTGGAAAACACCACGGCGGCGCTGACGCATCTGCACAGCCTGACGTCGCTGCCCCTGGTGGTCTATCCGAACTCCGGCGAGCATTACGATGCGGTGAGTAAAACCTGGCATCACCACGGTGAAACGTGCGAGACGCTGGCGGGGTATTTACCGCAGTGGCTGGAAGCAGGCGCGAAGCTGATTGGCGGCTGCTGTCGGACCACGCCGCAGGATATTGCTGCGCTGACGGTTCAGCGCTGAGGCCTTTGCCGGGCGGCGGCTGCGCCTTACCCGGCCTACAAATTGCACGAACCGTAGGCCGGGTAAGCGCAGCGCCACCCGGCGAAACAACCGCACAAAATTCACTATCCTTTCCCGCTTTTTTTCTAAAAACGAATCGTCATTAGCGATTCTTTTTTATTCCTTTATCAAAATTCTCGCGCCGGAAATACTGCCCTTATAACAACAAGGGGAGCAGACGGTATGGCAATTTCATCGCGAATCACGTTACTTGGTGCACTGGCGCTGTGGGTATTTCAGGCGCAGGCGGTGGACGTCACCGTGGCGTATCAGACTTCCGCGGAACCGGCGAAAGTCGCGCAGGCGGATAACACCTTCGCCAAAGCGAGCGGGGCGAACGTCAACTGGCGCAAGTTCGACAGCGGCGCGGCAATTGTGCGGGCGTTAGCCTCGGGCGACGTGCAGATTGGCAAC